>JBHAZZ010000136.1:0-15637 GCA_041781275.1 Moraxella sp. | reverse complement strand
TTAAGTGGGTTTTGATAAAAAGGCGGACGTTAAGTTCGTCTTTTTATTGGATTTTTTTAAGATAACTTTGTTATAATAAAACTTCATCTGTTTGGAGTAGGTTATGAAAAAACTCACCCTAGCCTTATTATGCGCCTTGCCTTTATTGACTCATGCTGAGCTGATAGATAACAGCACCCAAACCAAAAAAGTCGTCCCAGCGTCTGATTTGACCATCAAAAGACAGTTGCTACTTGGCACTTGGCAGTGTCAGTCATCGTCAAAAATGAGCGAAGAGTACGAAGGCGAAGTGTTCGCCACCTATCAGTTTTTGCCCGATGGCACGCTTAAAGTATCCAAAGTCAGTAAAGTAACCAGTGAGCGGGGCGAAGGGGTGTATCATGTGGATACCGACAGACGTTGGCAGTTGTACCAAGAAGCGGATTTGCTGTTGATTGCTGAACAAAACACCGCCTTAACTCGGTTTGATAGCCACAACGTTGACCCTGTAGAAGCCCAAAACTTACAAGAGTTTGCCAAGGACACAAGCCGAGTGTCGGACATGATTGTTGGGGCGCTAGATGAGACTACCTTTAATTTTGGTTATACCAATGGCATTGTTACCAAATTTGATGTGTTTCGCTGTCAGCGTGTCAATGAAAATGCTAAGCAATAAGCCCAAGCGCTTTTAGCCCCCAATAAATCCCATCTTCATCGTGGCGTGGGCAAACAAAATCAGCCGCCAGTTTGGTCGCAGGATAAGCGTTGCCCATCGCCACCCCAAACCCGACGGTTTGTAGCATTTCTATGTCGTTAAGACCATCGCCGAATGCCGCAGCGTCGCCAAAGTCTAAGCCCAATTTGTCTAGTACTGCCTTAATGCCCCGAGCTTTTGAGCCTTGTTTGTCCAAAATGTCGGTGGCGTATGTGTGCCAACGTACGGTTTTTAGATCGGGTGATAAGGGCAAATCCACGCCATTTTCTGCAAAAAAGGCAAGCATTTGATAAACGGGTGTATCAAACTCAAAACGCTCTGCCACCCGATAAGGAATGTTTAATGAGCCAAGCGCCTTGGTCATCAAAGGAGTGCTATTTATGGCGACGATTTCGTCTTTGGTCATGTAGGCATAAGCCAAATTTAGGCGTTTAAGCTGTACGGTGGTTTGTTCCAAGTTTTTGATACTTAAGGGAAAATCAATGAGTTGTTGTCCACAAAATTCGTTATATTGTCCATTGATGGTAACAAACAGCTCTATGCCCACATCACAAATCAGTTGTTGTATGGGCAAAGGAAACACACAAATGCCCCGACCTGTGGCGATGGCGGGGATAATGCCTTGATTTTTTAGGGATTTGAGTGCCTGTGTGGTGCGTGGGGCGATGGCGTTTTGTTCTTTGATATATAGCGTGTCATCAATGTCAAAAAAGATGATTTTGGGTGGTTTTGGCAGGTTAGGGGTGTTATTCATGGGCTTTGTCGCTTAAATGATACTGGGGCGTTGCGTATTTTGTTATTTTATGTAAAAATGGGCGAATATTCAAATCAAACAATAAGAGCAAAACATGAGCATAAACACAAACATAGAACCTACTACCGCCCAACGTCGTGTCATTTATCAGGCTCGCCGTGGTCTTAAGGAATTGGATTTTTATATAGACCCTTATGTCAAACTGCATTATTTGACCGCTAGCGATGACGAGCAAGCCACGTTTGAGCGTCTTTTGGGTTATGAAGATCCCGATTTGTTGTTATTTTTCTTGGGTCAAGCCCAAGCTGACGATGATGAAGTCATGAGCTTGATTGACAAAATAAAAAAGCTTAAATACAGCGAATAACACATATCCGCATTTTCATGTTTATAGATACTGACATTCGTCCAAGCATCTATCCTTGGCTCATACGTGGGTTTTTTGTGCTGTTTGTATTGCTTTTGACCGTATTGGCTGAAATGGCACTGTGGCAAATGGCACTGCTTATGGTGTTGGCGTTGATGTGTGCATTGTTTGATTGGTACAGACGTACACCCATTTTTGCATTGGCTACCAAAGACCCAAGCGATGTTTGGGAGCTTGGTGTATATCATGCCGGCGATGAAGAGCTTTGGCAAGGCTATCTCAATGACATTTGTGTGCTAGACATCGGCGGTCTGACGCTGCTGAAGCTGACCTTTTTTATTACCGTTCCCGAAGAAAAACCACATACGGTGCTTATTTTTCGTTCTAGCATTGACGAAGGGCAATTTCGCCAGTTAAGTACGCTAGCGCAGTATGGCGGCTACCAATAAAATGCTGTAAAATAACAAAACAGTCCAAGCAAGTTTAGGATTTATTATGTTTAATTTTCAGACAGTTGCGTCTTGTGGAGCGGTGTTATTGACCACTTTGTTGTCTGTACAAACTTACGCCGCCACGCCCGACAGCCCCACCAAACTTCAGTGCCAAACGTTACAAGAAGACGTGTTTTTGCTCATGTCTTACGTTGTTCCTTGTCCAGAGCACGAAAAAAGTATGTCGCCCATAGAAAAAGACTTTGCCGCAAAAATCCAAAGCCTGAATCAGGCGTGCCACCAAAACCACACCAAAGAACAACTCAAACACCTAGAAACCCAAGCAAGACAAAACCTACAAGACAAATTTGCCAAGGCTTCACAAGACATCGCCAGTGACCAAGCCGCCTACTGTCAAGGGGTCAAAAGCGATCTGCAAAGCTTGGTACAAAAATACCTGCCCGATTCAACATTGAACCCCTAATCACCCCTGACACGTTTTGTTGTTGCTTAAGCCTTTGATGTTGTTTACGTGGGGCTGCTTGGTTTGTTATTTGACCTTGGTCAGCTCCATAGAGATGGTTTTGCCGTCATTGACTTGGCTGACTTTGATGGGCAAATAATTCAAGCTTGGAGCAACCCAAAAACTGGTGGAGCGACCTGCGTCATCGTGTACTCTGTCAATTCTGATGACATCATAAGTCCCTGCTGGCACAGTGATTTTGCTAGAGCCTGACTTTTTGAATTTGGTGGTTTCAATGTTGGTTTTTTTGACCAAATCATAACTGCCACTAAAGCGACCGTTTATCAACTCTTGGCGAATTTGCGATTCCAAACTTAAATCATCATAAGCTTGTCGCCTCATTTTTAGGGTGGTGGCTTTGCCTTTGTAGGTGCTGACCACGGTTTTGGCGCTGTTGTTGAATTTGGTGCTGTGGGTGTTGCCTACGCCCAAGACTTTGACCGACATGGACGAACCAGACGGCACAATTTTTCCGCCAGAAAGACTAAAATTTGCCGATTGGTTAATGCTAGCAATGCCTGCGGCGCTTCCTTGAACGCTGTATGTGTAGCTGTTGCCCTTTTTGGTCAAGGTGCGAGTGGCAGTGCCTGATTGTCCGTTGGCTTTGACAGCATAAGTGGCGCTAAAGCCCGTCAAGTCCGCCGCAAAAGCACTCGTACTAAGCAATGCCATGCCTGTCAAAAAGCTTGCGCTCACCAATTTAAAGTTGCCAAATTTTTTCATAAAAAAGCCTTAATGAATGAAAATTTATCCTATAAATGGGTCAGATTTGCCATTTTTAAAGCCCAAAAACCTTACCCGTTTGTAGTAAAAATGTCAAAAATATTGAGCACTTAGCAATTTATTTTTATAAAGCGTGCTTGAAATTTTGGGCACAAACACCATTTTGGGTAATGATTTAGTTTTCCTTTATTATGGAGTTTTTATGAGCATTCGTCCTTTACACGACCGTATCGTCGTGCGCCGTACTGAAGAAGAGCAAAAAACCGCCGGTGGTATTTTGCTGCCTGGTTCTGCCCAAGAAAAGCCCCAGCAAGGCGTGATTTTGGCGGTAGGTAACGGTCAAATCACCGAAAACGGCGTACGTCCTTTAGATGTTAAAGTGGGCGACACCGTTTTATTTGGTCAATATGCAGGACAAACTGTAAAAGTTGGCGGCGAAGAGCTGCTTATCATGAAAGAAAGCGATGTGCTTGGTGTATTAGAAGGTTAATTTTAAAAAATTTGGAGTAAAAAATGGCAAAAGACGTAAATTTTGGGGCATCAGCCCGTGAAAAAATGATCGATGGCGTAAACATTTTGGCAAACGCTGTCAAAGTAACTCTAGGCCCCAAAGGTCGTAACGTGGTGATTGATAAGTCATTTGGTGCGCCCACCATCACCAAAGACGGTGTTTCTGTCGCCAAAGAAATCGATCTAGAAGACAAATTTGAAAACATGGGTGCGCAGCTGGTGCGTGAAGTGGCTTCAAAAACCAATGACGTGGCAGGTGATGGCACAACCACCGCAACCGTACTGGCTCAAGCGATTTTGGTAGAAGGCATGAAGTCTGTGGCGGCAGGTATGAACCCCATGGATCTAAAGCGTGGTATTGACAAAGCCACCCGTGTTGCCGTAGAACAAATTCACGCCCTTTCTACCCCTGCCAATGACGACAAAGCCATCGCTCAAGTAGGCTCTATTTCAGCCAACTCAGACACCAAGATTGGCGAGCTTATCTCTGAAGCCATGCAAAAAGTCGGCAAAAAAGGCGTGATCACCGTAGAAGAAGGTTCAGGCTTTGAAGACGCCCTTGAAGTGGTTGAAGGTATGCAATTTGACCGTGGCTACATCAGCCCCTACTTTGCCAACAAACAAGACAGCCTAACTTGCGAATTTGATAACCCATTGATTTTGCTTGTGGACAAAAAAATCGGCAACATTCGTGAGATCGTGCCACTGCTTGAAAAAGTCATGCAAACCAGCCGTCCGCTACTAATCATTGCCGAAGACGTAGAAAATGAAGCTTTGGCAACACTGGTGGTCAATAACTTGCGTGGCGGTCTAAAAACGTGTGCGGTCAAAGCCCCCGGTTTTGGCGACAGACGTAAAGCCATGCTACAAGACATCGCTGTATTGACAGGTGGCGTGGTGATTTCTGAAGAAGTGGGCTTAAGCCTAGAAACTGCCGAACTTGAGCATTTGGGCACTGCCAAAAAAACCACCGTTGGTAAAGAAAACACCGTCATCGTAGATGGCGCAGGCGACAAAGAAAGCATTGACGCTCGTGTGGAATCTATCCGCCGTCAAGCCGAAGAAGCCACTAGCGACTACGACAAAGAAAAACTGCAAGAGCGTGTTGCCAAACTTTCTGGCGGTGTGGCGGTCATCAAAGTAGGCGCTGCTACCGAAACCGAAATGAAAGAGAAAAAAGACCGTGTGGACGATGCCCTACACGCTACCCGTGCGGCGGTAGAAGAAGGCGTTGTACCGGGAGGTGGCGTGGCACTGGTGCGTGCTTTGGCAGCGCTGGCAGAACTAAAAGGCGATAACGACGACCAAAACGCAGGCATCAATATCCTACGCCGTGCGATGGAAGCGCCCCTTCGTCAAATCGTAACCAATGCTGGCGATGAAGCGTCTGTGATTGTCAATGAAGTCAAAAACGGCTCAGGCAACTACGGCTATAACGCAGCCACTGGCGAATATGGCGATATGCTAGAGATGGGCATTTTGGATCCTGCCAAAGTAACCCGTTCAGCGCTAGAGCACGCTGCTTCTGTGGCAGGACTTATGCTGACCACCGAAGTGATGATCACCGACAAACCTACCAAAGATGACGGCGCTGCTGCCGCTGGCATGGGTGGCATGGGTGGCATGGGTGGTATGATGTAATCATCAACAGCCAAACCACAAAGTCCCCAAAGTTTGATCTTTGGGGATTTTTTATGCAGTGTTGGCAGGAATTTTGCATGATTTAGGTGGTAGCCATCTCGTTCAGTTTAGGAATTTTGTGAATATTTTTTATGCAAGTTGTGGAACATTGTTACTATATTGTTTCAGCTTAAATCAAGGTGGGAAAAATCAGCCAACATTTATCATATAACTTATTGTTTTTATTATATAAAAAGTTATACCATAATTGATTAAAATTTAATCAATCAAGGCAAAACCTTTATCACTCAAGGCATACAACAAGAAATTTAAAAGTTATCCACAGAGTTATCCACAGCTTTTGGGGAAAACTTGGGGAAAACTCTGCGCTTATTTTTTAAAAGAATAATAATATCAATGGATTGTGTTTTTAAATAAATCCACAAAACCGCCAAATTTTCCAAAAAGATGACAAAATGCACAAAACATTCGGCAATTTTTATATTTTTTATAAAAATGTTTCACAAAAAAACACTGCTACAAAATAAAACACCACACGGCTGTTTTGTGTGGCGTTTTGATTGGTGTGGTGATTTGGGTAGAGTGGACAAATCACACTTTTTGATACAATAAATCCCACGAAGGGCGACCATAGTCCACGCCCCGTTTTTCAAATTTGGTTTCGGGTCGGTAATCGGGGCGGGGAGAAAAGTTACCCGTGCCTGCCAAATTTTTGAATACGGGCATATTGTCTAGTACATCAAGCATCCATAAGGCATAATGTTCCCAGTCGGTGGCGCTATGAAAAATCCCACCTGTTTTTAGTTTATTTGCCACCAACGTCATGCGATCACAGGTAACAAAACGGCGTTTGTAATGACGCTTTTTTTGCCACGGATCGGGAAAATACAGTTGCACCACGTCCAAATGATTGTTTGGCAGGTGATTGAGTAGGGCGATGGCATCACCGTTGATGAGTTTTAGATTGGTCAGCCCAAGTTCGTGAGCGGCAAATGCCACACGCCCGATACCTGGTTCGTGTACTTCAATGCCGATAAAGTTTTTGTGGGGGCTTTCTTGTGCCATCTGTAGCAGGCTGTCGCCCATACCAAACCCAATTTCTAGCACCAAAGGAGCGTTTGCCCCGTTTTTTGTATCCACAAAATACTGACGCAAATCGCTGATGGCGGACACGTCGCCCAATTTACCAACTTCGCCACTGTGATTGATGATGTATGACCGATAAAAAGGGTCGGTCAAAGCGGTCATGGCGTTTTGGTTGATGTGGGAGCGTCGTCGCATAAAGGTGCTGATACTGCTGCGAAATTCTTCGGGGGTTTTCTTTAGGTTGGCGATTTCTTGGGCGATGACATCGGCATTGGTGTCAGGGGTTTGGCGGTCGCCACCGACAGGGGTAAGGACAGGTTTGCTGCTAGAATTTGTCATGAAATTTATCTATAAAAGGCGTAAAATACTCACATTATAAGATACCACAGCCAGAACCGCAAATCACCATGATTCGTTTGCCTTTTTTAGAAGATTGTACGCCGCCACCATTTTATCTTTCTGGGTTAAGCCAAAGCGAACGCACAAAATTAGATGCGTGGTTTATTGGCAAGCCATCACAAAATTATTACCTAAAACGCTTTGGTGAATTTGATGCTGCCGGCAAAATGCACGCTCGTTGGCATTGGGCGGCGTTTTTTTGTACGGCATTTTGGCTGTTGTATCGCAAACGTTATTTGGACTGTTTGGTGTATTGTATTGCAGGGTGGTCATTTATTAAGCTAAATATCGTCATCATTTTGGCGATCAGTGAATTTTTGCTTGTCAGTCATTTGCCTTTAGATGTTCGGCTTTGGGTGCGTGTGGCAATCGGTGGCATGGTTTGGCTGTTTTGGGCAGTGCAGGTGGCACGTTGGGCAGACGCTTATTATTATCGCATGGCTCGCCGTGAAATCGCCGATGCGGTGGCGTATCATCACGCTAGTGAACGCCAAGAATATTTGGCTCGTCATGGTGGTGTCAGTTTGTGGAGCTTGTCGGGGGCGTTTGCGGTGTGTTTGACGGTTGCGGTATTGGTTGCCACCCAAGCCATTTCTTTGATTGCCATGAACAAAGAGCGTGAGATCATTCATCAAAGCCATAAAAGCGCCACCGCCGTCCAAAAACGCATTGAACAGCTTTATCAAAGCACGGGCAGTTGTCCTGTGGGGCTGTCTGTGCCGACAGATGGCAAGATGGCACAAATGAGCGTGGCAGGTTCGCTGTCTTTTGCCAAAACGGATTGTGCGGTGGTGGCAACGATAGTGGGGGCGGGCTACCCTGTGCGTTATCTTAATGGCAGGACATTGGTGCTGTATCGCACGGTGCAAGACGATGGCGCTGTGATTTGGCGCTGTCAAACGTCTTTAAATAAATTTCAAAAACCCAAACGCTGTATCTGACCTTATACATTCATCAATGGGCGATATCAACAAGCCCTTAACCGCTTATCACATTAAATGGATAGCCATGATTGCCATGACGCTGGATCACATTGCGTGGGCGTTTTTAGATGACAATACCATTTTGGCAGAAAGTTTTCATTTTATTGGGCGGCTTGTGGCGCCTTTGATGTGTTATTTTTTGGCGGTTGGGTTTTATCACAGTAAAAATCACAGTCAGTATCTAAAAAGGTTATTGATTTTTGCGTGTATTTCGCAATTTGCTTTTTATGCTTTTGATGTGGGGCTTTATCTGGCGGTAACTGATTTTTGGTGGTGGGGATTTATCGCCCAAGGCAATGTGCTGTTTTCTTTGTTTTTGTCATTGTTGGCATTGTGCATTTGTCGTTTGGTGCTGTCTGTATGGGTAAAGCTGGTGGCATTGGGGCTAATTTGTGTGATGATACGATATGCCGATTATGGCATGGCAATGCTGTTTTGGACGTTTTTATTTTATTATTTTTATGACCCTAAGCAAACACAATTAATCAAAATGCTGACGGTTTATATCGTAACTTTGCCTTTGGCGTATGTATTGATTTATGGATTTAATCAAACGGTGGGTTTGGGATTTATGCACTTTGGCATGATATTGACTGCAGGCATCATTTATTTGGATAATGGCAAAAAGGGTAAAAACATGGGTGGGCGTTATTTGTTTTATGGTTTTTACCCTGTGCATTTGTTGGTGCTTGCTTTGTTGGTGTCGCTCGTGGGATATTAATTTTTATCAAAAAAGACGTGCTTAATTCTAAAAAACGCCACCAAAGCGGCAACAATCAACACCGTAAATACCACAAATTTGCTGATGGGAGCAATAAAGGCTTCTACTTTATCATAATTTGCGCCCAATACATAACCTGCATACGCCAAAAGGGTTGTCCAAATGGCAGAGCCGATGGTGGTCAAAACCAAAAAAGGCAGCATGGGCATACGGTTCATGCCCGCAGGAATGGAAATCAAAGAGCGAATGGCAGGAATCATGCGCCCAAAAAAGATGACCGCTTTGCCGTATTTGTTAAACCACGCTTGGGCGTTGGTAACATCATCGGTGGTTACCAAAAAATATTTGCCATAACGTTCGGTCAGTTTTAATAAACGCTTTTCATCAAAAATGGTGCCAAAATAATACAAAGGCAACGCCCCAAGCACCGATCCAAGCGTGCCTGCAATGATGACGGCGATAAGGTTCATTTTGCCCATTGCGGCGGCAAATCCTGCAGCTGGCATGATAAGTTCACTGGGAATGGGTGGAAAGACGTTTTCTAAAAACATCATGAGTGTTACCCCAGCCAGACCAAGCTTATCCATCATGATAAGCACCCATTCGCTGATCTTGTCCATATAGTCTCTGTTTTAGCAATAAAAGAAAAGCACATATCATAGCAGAAAAACCACTTTTTTGGCAAAAGCAAATTTGTTATAATAATTGACTATTTTTAAGATGAGTGTACCTATGACTACCAATTTTACTGAGCAAAAAAACGCCGTTACCCACATTGAAGGGGCTTTGTATGACAACCAACAACTAAAAATTGGCATTGCGGTGGGGCGTTTTAATGGCTTTTTGGTAGAAAGTTTGGTGCAAGGGGCGCTTGATGCGCTGCTGCGTCATGGTGTGGCGGGCGAAAACATCACGGTGGTGCGAGTACCAGGGGCGTTTGAGCTGCCTTTGACCGCCAAACGCATGGCAAACAGTGGTAAATTTGATGCCATCGTGGTGCTTGGGGCGATCATTCGTGGCAGTACGCCGCATTTTGACATTGTTGCCAGTGAGTCTGCCAAGGGGCTTAGCCATGTGGCGTTACAGTATGACATTCCTGTCATCAATGGCATTTTGACCACCGAAAACATTGAGCAAACCATTGAACGAGCTGGCACCAAAGCAGGCAATAAAGGCTATGAAGCGGCGATGACCGCCATTGAAATGGTCAGCACCCTAAAAGCCATTTAATCATTTCATAAAAGTTAATCATCTCATCAAGTAGGGTAGCTGTACGCCAGTTATCCTAAGTTTGCACTCATTATTTAACAATTTTATGCCCAAGGTCAATCATGAAAGAAGCCAATAATCCGCCTGAATTCGAGAGTTCTACCACTGGTTACAAAACCAGCTACACTGCGGTGCGCAAGGCACGGCGTTTTGCTTTGCAGGGCATTTATGAATGGCTGATGACCGATCACCGTTTCGCCAGTGAAAACCGTGATTTGCTTGGGGGAAACGAGCCGTACACCATCGTTGCCCGAACCCGTGCCGATAATGCCATGCACACTGTGCATTTGGGCTACTATCATGAACTGATGCGCAATATCCCCGAAGAAGTCGGGCAATTAACCATAGAGATTTCAGAGTTTTTAGATCGCAATTTTAACCGTTTGGACATGATTGAGCGTGCCATTTTGTTGATTGGGGCGTACGAACTCAAACACAGTTTGCACATTCCTTATAAAGTGGTGATTGATGAAGCCATTCAATTAAATACGCATTTTGGTTCAACCGATGCCCATAAATTTATCAATGCCATTTTGGATAAATACGCCCGCCAGTTTCGTGCTGCCGAAGTAGAAGCGCACAAACAAGCCAAACAAAACACCCTAGAAGCCAAAGACAAAAAATAAACAATGAATTAAGGTGCGATAGGCACCTTATTTTTTCATGTCTTAAATCATCACAATGTTATGTCCGAATTTTCCTTAATTTATCGTCATTTCAAAAACTTAACCCAAAAGCACCCCTTGACCGTTTTGGGTATTGGTGATGATTGTGCCGTCAGTGAAGTGCCAGCAGGTTGCCAGTTGGTGAGCTGCGTGGATACGCTGGTGATGGGGCGACATTTCCCCACAAGTACCTGCGCTCACGCTATTGGGTTTAAGTCGGTGGCGGTCAATTTGTCGGATTTGGCAGCGATGGGCGCAGCGCCTTATGGGATTTTGCTTGGCTTAAGTTTGCCTATGGCGTTGGCGCATGATGAACGTTGGCTTGGTGAATTTGCTTTGGGGCTTGTGGACATTTGTACGCCATACGGGGTAGAGCTTATTGGGGGGGATACCACACGCTCTCAGACCTTGACAATTTCGGTTACGGCTTTGGGTTTTGTGCCGACAAATAAGGCGATACTTAGAAATGGCGCTAAGATGGGCGATGTGATTTGTGTCAGTGGCGAAATTGGTTCGGCAAGTCATGCTTTATCAAACATCTTAAAAAACGAATGTACACCATTGCAATTCGCTTTGGATTATCCCATGCCACAAGTCGCCCTAGGGCAAAAGCTGGCTGATTATGCCAATAGTATGATTGATATTTCAGACGGTTTGGGTCAGGATTTGGGGCATATTTTAACTGCCAGTGGTGTGGGCGCAACACTGTATTTGGACAAAATACCTTGCCATGAATCATTAAATCAATTGCCCTTTTTTCAAAAATATCAGCACATATTAAATGGTGGTGATGATTATCAGCTGTGTTTTACGTTATCCAAAGAAAATTTTGATAAGTTTAATGCCGTCAATCCAAATGCCATTTTTGCCATTGGCGAAGTGGTAGATGACACAGGCATACAATTAGTTTATGATGGCAAATTGGTTAATTTTGACATCAAAGGCTGGCAGCATTTTTAGATGAATCTTTAAAAATACTAAAAATACCTAGCAAAAACCAAACTGATGGATAATTCATTGAATTTAAGCAGTTAATCAGATTAAAATTGATAAAGACACACCAAAGAGATTGTATATGAAAAACCAGTTATTGTTGATTTGTTTGATGTCTGTTTCTGGCACTGCTTTGGCAAATGAGCAGTTAAAGCAATTTGTGCCACAAGGCTTTGACTTAAAAGAAAGCCATTGCACTGCTGATTTTAATCAAGATGGCAAAAAAGACTGTGTGCTACTGATTAAAGATACCCAAAAATCAGCTTGGCAAATCAATAGCCACGGTCAGTTGGTGGATAAAAATCGCCGTGGTATCGTGATTTTATTTAAAAACAAAACTGGCTATCAAAAAGTTTTGGAAAACAAAACCTTATTTGCGTCAGAAAATGAAGAAGGGGGCGTGTATTTTGCGCCAGAATTAAGCATTGTTGCCAAAAACCAAACACTAAAATTTGAGTATGGTCATGGTCGTTATGGCAGTTGGTCGCATACTTTTGATTATCGTAAAAGCGATGATAAGCAGGATTTTTATTGGATTGGTTATGATCGTTATAACAATTATGGTCCATACACCAAAAGCATTGACAGTGTAAATTTTTTGACCCATCGGTATCTGCATAAATATAACACGGCAGAAGATTTAGAAAACGATCGGGCAATATTTAAAGAAACTCCGTATCGTCTTGCCATACAGCCTTTAATCAAATTAAGCCAAATTCATGATATAGAAGATATTGAAATCAAATTAGATGAACAATTGTACAACATTAAAAATCCCCAAGAGCAGCAATAACCAAAGAAATAAGCATGAATAACAAACCCAACATCTACAAATCCAACCGTTGTCCGCCTTGTCCGCCTACTGCCAGTGCCTTTGAAAAGTGCATTTATTGGCTGGGTATTGGCTTGGGCTCGGGTCTGCCAAAGCGTGCTGCTGGCACTTGGGGGACGCTGGGTGGTTTGTTGGTTGCTTTGCCGCTGATGTTATTGGGATTTTGGGGGTTTTTGGCGATTACCATGATTGGCTGTTTGGTTGGCAGTTATATTTGTGGCAAGACCAGTGAGCTGATGGGCGTGCATGACGATCCGCACATTGTGTTTGATGAGTGGGTGGGAATGTGGATTGCGCTGCTGCCTGTGGTATATCTTGGATGGCAAGTAGTGCCTGCGGTAGATGTGGCGGTGCTGATGTGGTTGGCGATTTTTTTGGCTTTTGTTTTGTTTCGCTTTTTTGATGTTGTCAAACCTTTTCCCATTTCTTGGACGGATAAACGAGTGTCGGGCGGTTTTGGGATCTTGCTTGATGATGTGCTTGCAGGAGTGATGGCGGCAGTGGTGTTATTTGGGGTGTATTTGGTGTATTAGTGGGTGATTGGCATGACTTTGGTGGCGATTGTGTAAAATTTTGCAAGTGTCAATTATGGCTTTGGGATTTTGTGCTAAAATTCTTTTATTTTTAGGAAATTCGTATGTCTTTATCTGTCATCATTTTGGCTGCCGGCAAAGGCACTCGCATGAAATCCGCTTTGCCAAAAGTCTTACAACCATTAGCGTCTCGCCCGTTGTTGGGTCATGTGTTGGAAACCGCCGAAAAATTATCCGCTGATGAAATCATCACCATTTTTGGGCATGGCGGACAGCTGGTCAAAGACCGTTTTGCCGACAAAAACATACGTTGGGTGGAACAAACCGAACAATTGGGCACAGGGCACGCCGTCTTGATGAGCTTACCTGTGTTGGCAAAAGAAGGCAAGTCGCTGATTTTGTCGGGCGATGTGCCACTGGTGAGCGTAGAAACCTTACAAAAACTCTTGGACACCACTCAAGACATTGGCATGATTACCTTAAAAGTTGCCGATCCGACAGGGTATGGGCGCATCGTGCGAGATGACAGCGGTAACATCACCGCCATTGTAGAACACAAAGACGCCAGCGATGAACAGCGCCTTATCAACGAAATTAACACAGGGATTTATTGTGTCAGTAACGCTAAGTTACACCAATGGCTACCCAAACTCAATAACAACAACGCTCAAGGTGAATATTATTTGACCGACATTGTGGCGATGGCGCTTGCTGATGGGCTAGACATTGCGTCCACAGCGCCCACTCATGCTTTTGAAGTAGATGGGGTCAATGACCGCATTCAGCTTGCCAGACTTGAGCGCCAATGGCAAACCCACCAAGCCGAAGCCTTGATGAAACAGGGCGTGCATTTGCTTGATCCCAGTCGTTTTGATTTGCGGGGTTCATTAACCGTTGGGCAAGACGTAGAAATTGACATTAACGTCATCATAGAAGGTCAATGCGTGATTGGCAATCGTGTGAAAATCGGTGCAGACTGTATCATCAAAGACAGCACCATCGCAGACGATACCGTACTTGCCCCTTATAGCGTCCTAGAAAATGCCGTCGTGGGCGAAAATAACCGCATTGGTCCATTTGCTCGTTTGCGCCCACAGGCGGTTACTGCAAACGATGTGCATATTGGGAATTTTGTGGAACTTAAAAACACCCAAATGGCAACAGGCGCTAAAGCCAACCATTTGGCGTATTTGGGCGACAGCACTGTTGGCGAAGAAACCAACATCGGCGCTGGCACCATCACTGCCAATTATGACGGCGTGAACAAATACCGCACAACCATTGGCAAACAGGTGCGAGTGGGTTCAAATGCGGTGTTGGTCGCTCCCGTAACTTTGGGCGATAAAGTAACCGTGGGTGCAGGTTCGGTGATTACCAAAGATTGTGCACCTGATACTTTGGTGGTCGCTCGGGGCAAACAAACCGAAATCAAAGGCTGGGTAAGACCTGAAAAGCCTGCCAAATAAGCCATAAGATTGCTGTTTATCAAGAATTATCCCCATATATTTTTGTGGGGATTTTTGTGGTGTTTTAAGTTTGGTGGTTGATTTTGTTCACTAAGGCGTGCAAAAAAATTTCTTGGATTAATAGTGGGCTGCCTTGATATTCGTACACTGTGCTGCGACCAAAGCATTGATCGTCATAAAAAATGGTGCGTTGTCCAGTTTTGGTGTCTTGTTTTTTGAATAATAAATAACCAATAGGAGTATTTTTTAGGTGTTTAAAACGTTTACCCTGTTTGGTCAAAGTGCTTAAGGGGAAAATACTGTTGGCTTGTACCCATGCGTCTTTGTCATTGCCAAACAATAGCACTTGACGCTCCCAAGCCAACATGGGGCGAGACACCGCCAAGCCCAACTGTTTTTTTTCGGCAAAAGTCAATGGGCGGCACTTTTGTGATAAAACCTGCACCGATAAAGCTTGATGGGCAATGCTTTCTAGCAGGGCGGTCAATGAACCTTTGTGAGTGAGTAGGGCGTGTAGTTTTGGCGATGGCGTGGGTGTCATGGCGGTCAAAGGGTTGATAAGCTGTCAAGATTGTAACATAAGTCAGTATTTTATTAAACATTGATTGAATTTTAATCAATTTTATCAAACAATGATGATGTGTTGTATGAGTAAATAGGCGTATTTTTAAACAAATAATTTTTATAACTCTATGATAATAGATAACATTTTTAAATAAAATACTAAACATTTTGTCATAATATTGGATTAATATGGTCTCTTTGCGGTATTCTTAACACCAGAAACCACATCATGTCATTGACCAAAATATCAAGGTGTGGTTGGTGTCAATTCAAGTGTGTTGGCAAATTCAATTCATGACAGTTAAGGACTTTATCATGACTTATCAATCAGCTTTAGAACATGTTCGTAATGTAAAAAACAAACTGGGTGGCACTTGGGACGCCATTCGCCCAGAAGATGCCGCTCGTATGATTGTACAAAACCGTTTCAAAACAGGTCTTGACATCGCCAAATACACCGCCGCCATCATGCGTCGTGATATG
>JBHAZZ010000135.1:0-3995 GCA_041781275.1 Moraxella sp. | reverse complement strand
CTAGAGTATGATGATACTACTTATTTTGAAGAAGGGGTGGCGGTTGTCAGCAAAGATAATCAATATGGCGTTATTGATAAAACTGGTAAGATTGTTGCGCCATTTGAATATGATTACATAGGATACTTTAAAGAAGGTTTTGCATTAGCTACCAAAGATAATAAAGAAGGATTTATTGATAAAACAGGTCAAGTAGTTATTCCATTAAAATATGATAAAGTGGTATGGTTTGATAAAGGCTTGGCACAAGTTTCAAAAGATGACAAATGGGGGTATATTGACAAAACAGGCAAAGTTGCCATTCCTTTAGAATATGATGGGATTAATAGTTTTTATGAAGGCTTGGCAAGTGTTCAAAAAAACGGCAAGTGGGGATTTATTTATAATACAGGAATAATCATCATTCCATTAAGTTATGATAATGTTGATGAATTTAGTGAAGGTTTGGCAAGTGTTGAGCAAAATAACAAATGGGGATTTATTGATAAAACAGGAATAATCATCATTCCATTACGTTATGATAATGTTGATGAATTTAGTGAAGGCTTGGCAGAAGTTAAACAAAATGACAAATGGGGATTTATTGACAAAACAGGAAAAGTTGTTATCCCCTTACAATATGATCACGCTGGTTATTTTTATAATGGTGTAGCAAAAGTTGAAAAAGACGACGAACAGTTCTTAATTGACAAAACAGGTCAAATTGTTCAATCCAGTCCATAACATCTATTCAAACATACGCCCCAAAACAGACATTGATTTGGGGCGTTTTGATTTTTTACGATAAAACTCCCAAACTGCCCCCATTTTAAGGTAAAATTACCCCATTTTTCACACATAAAGAGAGCGCATTATGAGTCTTCAAGATTTACCGACCACCTACGACCCATCGACCATTGAGAAAAAATGGTACGACACATGGGAAACTCAAGGCTATTTCAAAGCCACATTGGACAAAGAAAAATCATTTTCTATTGCACTACCACCGCCAAACGTAACAGGCAGTCTGCACATGGGACACGGCTTTAACAACGCCATCATGGACGCACTCACCCGCTATCATCGTATGAAAGGCTACAACACCCTTTGGCAACCAGGGACTGACCATGCAGGGATTGCCATGCAAATGGTGGTAGAACGTCAATTAGGGGCAGAAGGTATTAGCCGACACGACTTAGGACGTGAAAAGTTTGTGCAAAAAGTATGGCAATGGAAAGAACATTCAGGCGGAACGATTACGGGGCAAATTCGTCGTTTAGGCTCATCTGTGGATTGGTCTCGTGAACGCTTTACGATGGACGAAGGTTTATCCAATGCGGTTAAAGAAGTGTTTGTACAATTACACGAACAAGGCTTGATTTATCGTGGCAAACGCTTGGTAAACTGGGACATTAAACTGCACACGGCTCTGTCTGATTTAGAAGTAGAAAGCCACGAAGAGCAAGGCTCGCTTTGGCATTTTAAATATTATTTTGCTGATAAAAGTTTAAAAACAGCAGATGGCAAAGACCATTTAGTTGTTGCGACCACTCGCCCAGAAACACTACTTGGTGATACAGCCGTTGCGGTTCACCCAGAAGATGAACGCTATGCTCATTTGATTGGCAAGAGCATTATTCTACCTGTAACAGGGCGTAAAGTACCGATTGTTACTGATAGCTATGTTGAAAAAGAATTTGGTACTGGGTGCGTAAAAATCACCCCTGCTCACGATTTTAATGACTATGAAGTAGGCAAACGCCACGATTTACCGCTGATTAACATTTTTGATTTAAATGCCCAAATTTTGGCAGAATTTGACTGGTGCGAAAAAGCAGGAATGCCAATGAGCCAAACCATCACTGCCCCAAGTGAATATGTTGGGCTTGACCGTTATATCGCACGCAAAAAGATTGTGGAACAAGCCGAAAATGAAGGCTGGCTAGAAAAAATTGAGCCACACACCCTAAAAACACCAAAAGGCGACCGTTCAGGCGTGGTGATTGAACCTTTATTGACTGACCAATGGTACGTTAAAATCGCTCCACTTGCCGAGCCTGCTATTGCCGCAGTACAAGATGGACGCATTAAATTTGTTCCTGAACAATATACCAATATGTATATGGCATGGATGCGTGATATTCAAGATTGGTGTATCAGCCGTCAATTATGGTGGGGACACCGCATTCCTGCATGGTATGATGAATCAGGCAACGTCTATGTAGGACGTAACGAAACAGAAGTGCGTCAAAAACACAATTTGGCGGACGATGTCGCATTACGCCAAGATGAAGATGTTTTAGATACATGGTTTAGCTCTGCCCTTTGGACATTTAGCACCTTAGGCTGGACAGGTAACAGCGAAATTGATGCTCAAAATGACATCTTAAAAACCTTCCACCCAACCTCTGTGCTGGTAACAGGCTTTGACATCATTTTCTTCTGGGTTGCCCGTATGATTATGATGACCATGCACTTTATTAAAAATGAAGATGGTACGCCACAAGTGCCATTCAAGACTGTTTATGTACATGGCTTGGTGCGTGATAGCGAAGGACAAAAAATGTCTAAATCTAAGGGCAATGTACTTGACCCATTAGATTTGATTGATAGCATTGATTTAGAAAGCCTTGTCGCTAAACGTACCACGGGACTGATGAATCCTAAAGACGCTCAAAAAATTGAAAAAGCCACTCGCAAAGAATTTCCAGAAGGCATTGCCGCCTACGGTACAGATGCGGTGCGTTTTACCTTCTGTGCTTTAGCCAATACAGGACGAGACATTAAATTTGATTTAAAACGTGTAGAAGGCTACCGTAATTTCTGTAATAAAATTTGGAATGCGACCCGTTTTGTGTTGATGAATGTTGAAGGTAAAACCATTTCACAAACGGCTCGTCCTGAACTTTGGGAATTACCAGAACAATGGATTATCAGCCGTTTACAAAAGTGCGAAAAAGCGGTTGAGCTTGCTTTTGAAACTTACCGTTTAGATTTGGCAAGCCAAGCGATTTACGACTTTATTTGGAATGAATATTGCGATTGGTATGTGGAATTAACTAAGCCTGTGTTAAATGACCCACAAGTGTTAGAAGAACGTAAAGCCGAAGTCCGCCGAGTGTTATTAGCGGTGATGGAATCTGCTCTGCGTTTGGCTCATCCACTCATGCCATTTATTACTGAAGAAATTTGGCAAACCCTTGCTCCAATGATTAACCGTAGCGGGGAAACCATCATGCTTGCTCCTTACCCACAAGCTGATGAAAGCCGTATCAATGAACAAGCCGAAACTGATATGACATGGTTACAAGGCTTAATTGGTGCGGTGCGTAACATTCGTGGCGAAATGGGCTTGGGTAATGCTCGCCTATTACCTGTGTTATTGCAAAATATTTCAGATAGTGAACGTACACAAATTGAGCGTATTGAGCCACTATTTAAAGCCCTTGCTAAAGTAGAAAGTTTAACCTTCTTAAATGCCGATGAACAAGCACCGTTATCTTCATCTAGTGTGATTGGGAGTGTAAGTGTGCTTGTGCCAATGAAAGGCTTAATTGACCCACAAGCTGAACTGGGTCGCCTACAAAAAGAGTTAGACAAAGTGCAAAAGCAATATGACCAAATTGCAAATAAACTGTCTAATGAAGGTTTTGTGGCAAAAGCTCCGCCTGCCGTGGTGGAAGCGGAGAGAGCGAAGTTGGCGGAATTGGCGGAGCAGATTGGGAAGGTGAAGGGGAGTATGGAGCAGATTGGGGGTTTGTAAGTGAGATTAAGGTTAATATGGAGTAAATGATGGACTTTATTGTAGCAAATACGCAAGAGCAATTTAATAATGCACTTCTACAAGCTCAAAATGGAGATGTTATTGAAGTTGAAAATTCAATATTCAAACTACCCCGTATTGACCTTAAAAATAGGAAACTAACTATTCAGTCATCAGAAGCTATATTTGATGGTGTTTCTGATGACTGTGAAATTTTTGGACAAGGTATAATTTCTTTTGAAAATTGTACTTT
>JBHAZZ010000134.1:0-5139 GCA_041781275.1 Moraxella sp. | reverse complement strand
GCCGAAACTCGCCAACATACGCCAAAAATTGCGTGGGTTGCATCGCCTTCCGATTACATCGCATCAAGTGGTAAAACCGTCAAGGCAAGTGAAATTAATTTGCTCGCTCGTGCCATGAGTATGGGGCAATTACATCATGCGATGATGGGAACAGCGTCCGTTGCGATTGGGACAGCAGCCACGATTGTGGGGACATTAGTTAATGAAGTGGCAGGCGGACAGGCTCTCACAGAAGTACGCTTTGGACACCCATCAGGGACGCTTTTGGTTGGCGGTCAATCTGAATTGGTTGATGGTAAATGGCTTGCAAAAAAGGTCTCGATGAGTCGCTCGGCTCGTCGCCTGATGACTGGTGAAGTGTGGGTACCTGCAGACGCTTTTTAATCAGTAAATTAATGTACTTAAAAATAAAAAAACCGCTCTACAAATAAGGGCGGTTTTTATTTTTTTTGATGTTATTTTTGATAAAGGGATTTTACCACTTCGCCAATGGTGGCAATGCCTTTTTGTAATACTTCATCGCTTTGGGCAACAGACAGACGAATACATTCATGAGCGTGTGTATAACTGCTGGTATCTAGTCCAACAAAGAAATGTTCACTGGGAATGATTAATGTGCCTTTTTCTTTAAGTTTTTCGTATAAAATTTGCGTAGAAACTGGCAAATCTTTAAACCATATCCACAAAAACATTGCCCCTTCAGGCTGATGAATTTTGACGGGCAAATCTTTAAATTGTTCTTTTAATAAAGAAATGGCAAAGGTACTTTGTTTTTGATAAAAAGGTTTAATGAAATCATTGGATAATGTGGCGATTTGATCGTTGTCAAATAAAGGTTTGGCAATACTGGCACCAAAACGCACGGGCGCAAGATTAATGATGGCATTCATGGCGCAGATGGCTTTGATGACTTTGGGATTTGCCACCACAATGCCCGTTCTTACCCCTGGTAAACCCACTTTGGACAAACTAAAACATAAAATGACATTGTCATTAAAAGTCAATGTGGTATTGCTATAAATGATGTTTGGAAAAGGCATACCATACGCATTATCCACAATCAGCGGTATGTTATGCGTTTTGGCGATGGCAAGCAATTTGTCCATTTCATCATCGGTCAGCACGTTGCCCGTAGGATTGGTTGGGCGAGAACAGCAAATTGCCCCAATTTGTCCATGAATTAATTCGGGTAATTGAGACAATTTATCAAAATCCACACGATATTTAAAAAACCCATCTTCGCCATGATAAGTGGTTTCTTCTATGATGGGCTCTATGGCGATAAAATGTTTTTCGTCTATGTGAGAATCTGCATAACCGATATATTCAGGGGCAAGTGGCAAAAGAATTTTTTTGTATTGATTGTCTGAAAACTTGCCAGAGAACAAATTAAATAAATAAAAAAAGGCGTTTTGTGAACCATTGGTCAAAGCAATATTATCTGCGGTCAAGCCCCAATCATAATGACGATTAAAAAACGTAACCAAACTGTGAATAAATCCTGCATCGCCTTGGGGTGTGGAATAATTGCCAATGCTATTTAAAGCTGTGCCATCATTGATAAGTGTTTGTAAGGTGTTTTGATAAACGTCATTGACGGCTGGAATATTGGCAGGATTGCCGCCACCAAGCATATTGATGGGTTTGTCGCTGGCTAGGGCATTACCCAAATCGTCCATCAGTTGTAAAATGCCGCTGCGTTGCTCAAACTTTTGCCCAAATTGTGAAAACACAAAACCGTGATTCATGTCATTTCCTTCAAAGATGGTTGTATTATTTAACTATTTAAAAAGTAAGTTTATTAATACAAACTAATTTATATTAAAAAACCAAATTAAGAAAGCTTGGATTAAAAGCCAATATTAAATAGAAAATGATGATCCGCAGCCGCAGGTGGTGGTGGCGTTGGGATTATCCACCGTAAAGCGAGAACCTTCTAAGCCTTCTACATAGTCAATGGTAGAGCCTTGTAGATATTGATAGCTAAGGCTGTCCACCACAAGCGTGGCATCGCCATTTAAAAATGTGGCATCGTCATCGTCTAATTCTTCTGCAAAATCAAAGCCATAAGAAAAGCCTGAACAGCCACCGCCTGTTACATACACACGAAGCATTAAGCTGTCGTTGCCTTCGGCGGCTTTGAGACTGGCGAGCTTTTTGGCGGCGTTATCGGTTAGGGTCATTGTTGGATTCATGGTGTTTTTCTTAAAAATAATAATGAAAATTTGGGGTATTATAACACATTGCTTGGTTTATTATGGGCATGATGGGCAAGCAATCAAGAGCGTACACTCAATTTAGTAAACCTTTAGCAAGATTTTTACACCAATCAGTGCTTGACGAGCCACCGCCTTTTTAGCATACTACTGCGATTAATTCTCAATTAAAACCCCATAAGGACAATCAATGACGACTTTAAATTCCAAGGTTTTCAAAAAGTTACTTCCTTTAACATTGACATTTGCCCTAGCCGCTCCCGTACTGCCTTTAACATCGGCGCAGGCGGCGGTGGCGATGGATTTTTCGGCATTGGTGGAGCAAGTGTCTGGCGGTGTGGTGCGAATTAATACCATGAAGCCCGTCAGTGATGAAGAGCTTGCCTTGGCACAAAAAGCATTGATATTACGACAATTTTTTGGTAACCAAGTGGCAGTGCCTGACATTCCTACGGTGGAATATGGCTATGGTACGGGCTTTTTTGTCAGCAAAGATGGTTATATTTTGACCAATCATCATGTGGTGGCAGGCGCAAAAACCATCACGGTAACGCTAAGCGATCGCACAGAGCTTGATGCGGTGCTGGTGGGCTCTGATGAGTCGTCAGACATGGCGGTGCTAAAAATCAAAGGCAATAACTATCCTGCCCTAAAAGTGGGGCGTTCTGACACACTAAAAGTGGGCGAGCCTGTGTTGGCGATCGGATCGCCTTTTGGGTTTGATTATTCGGCAAGTGCAGGGATTGTGTCGGCAAAATCTCGCAATTTTAGCAAAGAAGCGACCGTGCCATTCATTCAAACCGACGTGGCTTTAAACCCTGGTAATTCAGGCGGGCCTTTGTTTAACCGTCAAGGCGAAGTGGTGGGGGTGAACTCACGCATTTTTAGTGGTACGGGCGGACACATGGGGCTGTCGTTTTCTATCCCAATTGATACGGCGATGGACATTTATCAGCAAATAAAAAGCACAGGCAAAGTAACCCGAGCTTATTTGGGGGTGGGGCTACAAGACGTGGATCGCACGCTTGCCGAAGCTTATAAACTAGAAAAGCCACAAGGAGCCATCATTACCCGCATTGTGCCTGACAGCCCCGCCCAAAAAGCAGGTCTTAAGTCGGGCGATGTGGTGCTACAATTTAACGGACAAAACATCAGTCGTGCGTCCGATTTATTGAATTTGACCAGTCGTGCCAAAGCCGGTGAGCGTTTTAGTGTGGCTTATCAGCGAGCAGGGCAGCGACTGACCGCCCAAGGTGTGTTTGCCGATATGCCCCAAGACGTTTCGGCAAGCAATCACACCGCCAACGACAAAATGCGTTTGGGGGTAAGAATCAAAGAATTGACCGCCAGTGAAAACGCCATGCTGTCATCTTTTGATGTGCAAGGGGGGCTTGTGATATCGGCGATAGAAATGGGGTCGCTGGCTGAACGTGCAGGGCTGTTGGTGGGCGATGTGATTGTCAGCCTTAATCAAACGCCAACGCCAGACATTCGTGCCTTTAACCAAGTGATGACAAACTTGCCCAAATCTGGGGTTGTTACCATCGGGGTGATTCGTGATGGTACGCCCGTAATTTTAGGTTTAAGGGTGGAATGATTTTGTGATTTGGTGTTTGTCAAAATTAACACTTGCAAACCATCGCAAGATTGCATAAGATAAATGAGAACTTGACGGAGTGCCATCGATATGGCTGAGAGCGCAAGCAATCCGTTGAACCTGATACAGTTCGTACTGTCGTAGGAATCAAGTTATTTGTTGCAAAATGGCATTTCCCAATCTAAATGGATTTGGTAATGGCTTAATTTTCCTTCAATGGCTTGATTTGTTTTAGCCAAAAAAAGGAACATTAAATGAGCCAAACAAATCTATCCCAATCACTGACCGACCAAATCGCAAAGCATGAACAAGATGCCAAAGATTTAACTCGCATTTTGCCTGCATCGAAAAAAGTCTATGTCCAAGGCTCTCGCATCGATATCCAAGTACCATTTCGTGAAATCAGCCTAACCGATACGCCAACGAGTCTGGGCGGTGAACCGAATCCATCGATTTTAGTGTATGATACGTCAGGCGTTTATACTGATCCAAAGGTAAGCATTGACCTAAACAAAGGCTTACCAAGTGTGCGTGGTGCATGGATTGCCCAGCGAAATGACACCGAACAATTAAGCGGATTAAGCTCAGAGTTTGGACGTGAACGCTTAAAAGATATTCGCACCGAAAATATCCGTTTTGCCCACATCATAAAGCCCAGACGAGCCAAAGCAGGTCGCAATGTTACGCAAATGCACTACGCTCGCCAAGGCATTATCACCCCTGAAATGGAATATATCGCCATTCGTGAAAACGGGCGCCAACGTGAAGGCGTGGATAGAAGGCAACACGCAGGACAAAATTTTGGTGCAAAAAATTTAACCGAAATTACCCCTGAATTTGTCCGTCAAGAAGTGGCGAGTGGACGGGCGATTATTCCTGCCAATATCAATCACCCAGAATGCGAACCAATGATTATTGGACGTAATTTCTTGGTCAAAATCAATGCCAATATTGGAAATTCTGCACTCGGCTCAAGCATTGATGAAGAAGTCGCAAAAATGACGTGGGCGACCCGTTGGGGAGCCGATACCATCATGGATTTATCGACAGGGAAAAATATTCATGAAACCAGGGAATGGATTATTCGCAACTCTCCTGTACCGATTGGCACCGTACCGATTTATCAAGCCCTTGAAAAAGTAGGTGGAATTAGCGAGGATTTAACATGGGAAATTTTTAAAGATACCTTGATTGAACAAGCCGAGCAAGGTGTTGATTATTTTACCATTCATGCAGGCGTATTACTGCGTTATGTACCGATGACGGCAAATCGTTTAACTGGCATTGTCAGCCGTGGCGGTTCAATTATGGCACAGTGGTGTTTAG
>JBHAZZ010000133.1:0-8665 GCA_041781275.1 Moraxella sp. | reverse complement strand
ATAGAAAACTGCTTATTTGATAATAATTATTCAAGTTGCCTAATTTCAATTATTGGTAAAATATTCTTATTTGCCAATAATTTGAATTTTAACGAAAATCTATTAGATTTCATCAGTAAAGAAGATGGAGCGTTTGTAAATATTGATAATTTAACTTATCAAAGATTTTTGGAAAATGATTATTTTTCAGAAATAGATTATGGTAGACAAAATGATTGGGAGAATAAAGTTATTATTGAGCCAAAAGAAATTAATATCCCAGTCAAACCGAAGCCAGTAGAGCCAAAATCCACCCAAAATCCCCCAATTCAAACACAGTCGGTTGTCCAAAAACCAGTTGAATTGCCACAACCAAAAATCAATAACCCAACACCAAAAGTACAACTGATAACATATCATAATTCAATATCAAATAATAATGATAAAATGCAATATACCATATTTTCAGGTTTGGCAAGTCCAAAATGGTGGGTAATTTTTGGCGGCATATCTTATTATAATTATAGTAGATATAATAAAAAAATGAATAATTTAAATAAATGGTATAACGAAGCAGTAGAAAAATTACCACAGGTAAAACGAGAGTATAATTATTTATTAGAAAAAAGTAATTATGGCTCAACTGTTTGTGAAGATGGTTGGATTTCCCAATCTGGTGGGCAAGGTACTTGTTCTCATCACGGTGGTGTGGATTATGATATTGATTATCGCTTAAAATCTTTACAAAGCCAAATAAATACATACAATGAAAGATTGTATACTGACTGGTATAATATCAGGAAAAGTAAAATTGATGAATTTCATTGGGGCTTTGAAGCTTTTGTTTTGGTGTTTTTATTATTTTTATATAAAATAATGAAAAGCAATTGAATTCCGTCTGCTATATTACTAACCCAAAATCCCCCTCACCACCCCAAACACCCCCATATGTGCCTGTACGATAACATCAATATCAGGCGCATAACCACCACCCATCACCACCGCCACAGGAATGCCTGCTTTATGTGCGGTGGTGAGCACCAGTTTATCTCTTTGCAGGCAGCCATCAAGTGTTAGCGATAATTTACCCAGTTTGTCCACCGCCAGCACGTCTACCCCTGCTTGATAAAATATCATATCAGGGTCAAAGTCAGTGATAAGCTGTGGCAAAGCCTCACCCAAAATCGCCAAATACTTCTCATCGCCTGTACCGTCCGCCAAAGCAATGTCTAAGTCTGATTTAGGTTTATGATAGGGATAATTTTTCTCGCCATGCATACTAAACACAAACACCGACGGATTATTTGCCATGATGGCTGCATTGCCATTGCCTTGATGCACGTCCAAATCCACAATCAAAATCCGCCGAGCCTCACCTCGTTGTAGCAGTAAATTGCTCGCCACGCAAATGTCATTCATCACACAAAAGCCCTCGCCACGGTCGGCAAAGGCATGGTGCGTACCGCCTGACGTAGACAGACTAATGCCGTATTTTTGAGCATACAAGGCACATTCATAGGTGGCGTGACAAATATAACGTTCACGCAGAACAAGCTCTGGCGACATCGGCAGTCCAATGGCTCGGCATTCTTTGGCGGTGAGCGTCTGTGTGGATAATTTATGCCAATACTCAGCCGTATGCGTGGTCAAAATCTCATCAATACTAAGCAGTTCGGGCGTAAACAGATTATCTGTGGTTATGATACCTGCCTTGAGCAGTCGCTCGGGCAATAGCCGATATTTTGCCATCGGAAAGCGATGACCGTCTGGCACACCATAACAAAAAATAGGGGCGTGGGCAATTTTTAGCATAATAATTAATAGTACAAAAATTCACTGAACTTTTTTTGTTGGCATAAAAAATACATTATCGCCATCTGCGTCGTCATGATTTTTATTATCCTTTTTGTTTTGTTGAATTAATTCTTCAAACTTCATGGGATAATCCATATTTTTAATATTAGTTTTAATGTCATCAATGACGCCGACCAAATGAGACAAAGTTTGTATATTACTACCCAATGACATATCGGTCAGTTTGGTAAATTCTGCATCAAAAGACAATTTTGCCCTAAGTTCACCATCATCAATATCCAATTCTAAATTACCATAGCCAATACCCATATTAGCTTTGCAAATCGCAAGCAAAGCATGGGGATAATACGCTTCGGCAATGGGTTCTTCAATAGTACCAAACATAGAAATTAGCTGATTACTTTCGTTCACTCGTATCACACAAAGCCAATCACTTCGCCCCTTTTCCATCATCGCAAAACCCAATAACAAATGATGAATGCGTCTATCATCAACAGGGGTGCGATGTTCATATTTCCATTGCTGTGATTCAAGCCACTGTATCACACGCCGAGTTAAAGGATACAAATATTCATCATTGGTATCATCAGTCAAAACCACGTCGCTGGCGACATTTTCTATCACATCTGGTTTAAGCTTTTTGTTTTTGGATAAGCCAATTAATTGTTTTAACTTCTTTAAAATCTTCATATTATTTTACTGATAATGTCTTAATAGTAGCAATTGTTCACTTGATATAATAACAAAATTCACCCAAATTTTGGGGATTTTTCAGCAATTTTTCACAAATTTTGTTATGATTAGCATTTTGAATTTCATTAACATCATGAATGATTACACCACAACAAACCCCCTGCTGACATTAAGCGATTTAGATGTGGGGCGTGGCGATTTTGTCTTGTGTCAAGGGGTTAATTTAACACTATATGCAGGGGACATTTGTCATTTGACTGGCGAAAATGGTCTGGGCAAAACCACATTACTCAACCAAATTGCAGGGCTTTTGCCTTTATTGTCAGGTCAAGTCAGCAAAAACGGTCGCCTAGTCTATGTGTCGCACCAACTGGGTATCAGCCCTGATTTGACTGTTGCTCAAAACTTGCGATTTTTGTTGTCTTTATACAACATCACAACCGACGACGATACCCTAAACACCACGCTAGATGCTGTGGGACTTTGGGGTTTGGGCGACACAAAAAGCAGTCAGCTTTCTGCGGGGCAAACCAGACGGGTAAGTTTGGCACGGCTGTTTTTATTGGACGCAAAACACGCCCCTATTTGGCTGCTTGATGAACCTTTGACCGCTTTAGATGTTGCTATGGTTGAGACACTACAAGCACGCATGAAAGACTTTGCCCAAAGCGGTGGTACGATACTCACGACCAGTCATCAAACCATTTTGGGCACAAACAAACAACTGGATTTAACGGACTTTGCTCTATGACTTTCCATGCACCTTATCGGCAAATCCTAGAGCGAGAATGGCACATCAAACGCCAAAAAGCGGTTGGTTGGCTTTATCCTTTGGTGCTGTTTTTGCTGATCATTACCTTATTTCCCTTGGCCATCGGTGCCGAACCACAAACTTTGCTTCGTCTTGCCAGTTCGGCGGTATGGATAGCCGCCCTGCTATCACTGGTGATTGGGGTAGATGACCTGTTTCGCCCTGATTTTGATAATGGCACACTGGCGCAGCTTGTGGTGGCAGACGCACCTTTGGCGTTTTGGGTGCTTATTCGTTTGGTCGTACATTGGTTATTTAGTGCAGGGTTTGTGGCGGTGCTGTCGCTGCTTGCTGTGCCTTTATTTGGCATGGCGTGGCATGAAGCCTTCATGCTGATGATGTCCATTTTGGTTGGATCGCCGCTGCTGCTTATGCTGTCTGCCATTGCAAGCAGCCTTACTTTAACCCTAAAAAATGGGGCGGTGCTTGTACCGCTGATTGCCCTACCCATGCAGCTTCCTGTCCTAATTTTTGGGGTGGGAGCGGTAGATTTATTTGCCACAGGATTAAATGGGCTACCCACATTGGCACTTTTGGGCGCAGGAAGTATTTTGGCAACCATCAGCGCACCGTGGGCAGTAGCAAGCATTTTAAAAATGGCGTGGGCAGACTGATTGACCAACAATCCTGACGAACATTTTAAAATATTTTATACACCCAAGCCCCAAAAACAAAAAACCCAATCATCGTGCAGATTGGGCTTATCAATAATTTGGTGCGATCGGAGGGACTTGAACCCTCACGCCGTGAAGCACCACCCCCTCAAGATGGCGTGTCTACCAATTCCACCACGATCGCATGGCGTGCATTTTAGCGGTTTTGGGGGGTATTTTCAAGTATTTTTTGGGGTAAAGGGGTATCTTTGGCAAAATGAATCTCGATGGTCAATTTTGGCACATCGGCAAACACCTGTTGCCACACCGCCACAATGTCATCAGCCGTCATGACAGGCATTTTGGATTTGTCATCATCAAGCAAGCCATGTTCAGTCAGCAGCGACGATCCCAAAAATGCCAAGCGTCTCACCCCTTGATATCTCATAAGATTATAAACCAAAGGCTTAAGCGTTTGTAGGCAGCGTGTCAATGTACGTACACTGACTTGATGAGCGACAAATTTTTGCACCATCAAATTGGCAATATAATCCACCTGACCGCTTTGCACCCCAAGTCCTGTATGCTGTCTTGCAACCTTGTTTAGCATGACTTGCCCAAGCGATAATTCACCCGCCATTGCCCCCTTACGATAACTGTCGTAATTATCCACAAATAGGCTTTTACAGCGATGTAATACAGGATGTAGCATTGTGCCATCGGTGCTGACAGGAAGTACCAATACTTGGGCTCTGGTCTGTAAAAATGGTTCGTGCGTGGTTAAAATGCTTGCCATGACTTGTTGCGCCAACATGACTAAAACTCACCCGCCGATGACACAGGGGCTGACACAGGCATAAAGATGTGGCAGCTTAAATCCTGCTCTTTTGCACAGCATTCGCTCAATAATAGCCCATCATCTTCAAATTCATCATCGCTAAAATGGTTAATCTCACAAGACTGACACATACACCACCCGATACTTAAAAAATTTCATTATAAAGCAAGTTACTTTGACACGCAAACGCCACATTTGCCAAATGTGCTATAATACATTCCTTTTATCCCTTTACCCAAGTTTTGGCTAGGCAACTTTATGACACTTATTCATGCGCCCAAAAAGCACGGCAAACCCAACAAAAAAGCACGCATTCGCCTAAGCGAAACGCCACCCATTACTTTTACAATCACAGGACTGTCTCACGATGGACGAGCAGTCAGCAGCTATGGTGCTCACCATGAAAGCGACCACCCCACCGAAAAAATAGGCAAAAAAATTTTTATCAGCCACGCTTTACCTGACGAAACGGTCAGCGTCCAACTTAAATCCATCAAAAAATCTTACGAAGAAGGCGACACAGTAGCAGTCATCAAAAACCCAAACCCAGAAAGACAAACACCCCCTTGTACGCATTTTGGGGTCTGTGGTGGCTGTAGTTTGCAGCATTGGCAAGCCGATGGGCAAATCGCTTTCAAACAAACCATGCTTGCCGAACTGTTACAGCACCAAGCCCACACTCAACCTGAACATTGGCTTAACCCTTTGATTGGCGATCGTTTAGGTTATCGCACCAAAGCACGTCTTGGCGTGCGTTATGTAGAAAAAAAAGGTACGGCGTTGGTTGGTTTTCGGGAGCGTGGCAGTAACTTTTTGGCGGATTTGGAAAGCTGTGTCATCTTAGACAGCCGTATCGGACAAGAAATCAGCGCCCTAAAAGCATTGATCAGCACGCTAGACGGCCGTGATGGCATCGCACAGCTTGAACTGGCGATGGGCGAAACCTTAGACGACGTGCCAGACAGCCAAAAATCAGTGGCATTGATTGTGCGTCATCTTAACCCTTTGTCCGACAGCGACCTATCGGCATTACAAGCATTTTTCAAGGCAAGAAATTGGCAACTGTTTTTGCAGCCCAAAGGTTCGGACAGCGTGCACCGCATTGATGACCCAAACGGTCGCCCAAGCAGTCTTGAGTCGCCACCGACAGGCGGGCTGTTTTATCGCTTGCCTGAATTTGACATCACTTTTGAATTTTCGCCACTGGATTTTACCCAAGTGAATTTGTCGGTCAATCAACAAATGACAAAATTGGCGTGCAAGCTGCTTGACTTACAAAAAGGCGAACGAGTGCTTGATTTGTTTTGTGGCTTGGGTAACTTTAGTTTGCCACTGGCACGCTGCGTGGGCGAAACAGGCTTTGTGGTGGGGGTAGAAGGTTCGCCCCAGATGACTAAGCGTGCCGCCCAAAACGCCAAAGCCAACGGCATACAACACGCCGAATTTTACGCCCAAGATTTGACGCAAGATTTTTCACATCAGCCTTGGGCAAGTGGCGAAAACAGCTTTGACGCCCTACTCATCGATCCGCCCCGTTCGGGTGCGATGGAAGTGATGGCGTATTTGGGTAAATTTAACGCCAAGCGCATTGTTTATGTGTCGTGTAACCCTGCCACGCTTGCCCGTGATACCGCCTTACTGCTAGAACAAGGGTACAAATTAACCCATGCTGGCGTGATGGATATGTTTTGCCATACAGGACACGTTGAAAGCATTGCCCGCTTTGAAAAACTCTAAAATCCCAACCTTTATCCCAAAAAAACCCAAATAAAAAGTCTCTATAAAAGAGACTTTTTTGTGGCACATTGCATTTATTTATCAAGCTTTGCACTGATTTCACGCAGCAACAACACTTCTTCTGATGGCTCTGGCGGTGCTTCAGGCGCAGGTGCTGGCTCGTCAGTTTTACGCAGTTTATTCATGTACTTAACCATGATAAAAATGATAAACGCCAAAATGATGAAGTTAATCAAGATGGTAATAAAGTTACCATAAGCCAACATTGGTACGCCAGCGGCTTTGAGTGCTTCATAAGTCATCTCAGTGCCCGCAGGTACGTCGCCAAGCACCACAAACATATTGGTAAAATCAATCTTGCCACCCATGATCGCTGAAACCACAGGCATGATGACATCTTCTACCAATGATGTGGTAATTTTACCAAATGCACCACCGATGATGACACCCACTGCCAAATCCATCACGTTGCCTTTTAATGCAAATTCTTTAAATTCTTGCATCATACTCATATAAAAACTCTCAACTTTAACTTACGAAACATATCATTGTAAGGGGGTTTTCTAGCAAAGACAACTTGTCAGCGATGTTTCTTGCCATTTCCATACAAAAATATACACCGAGCATTCTAACAAAATTTAAGTAAGTTTTTTGTTATTTCTCTCATAAAAATTGTAAAAAACAAAAAATGAGTGTGTTGACACCCATTTTTTTAATCCATGCCTTAGGCTTTTTGGCGGCTGTGGCGTTTACGTTCGTTTTCGGTCAAATAACGCTTACGAATGCGAATGGATTTGGGAGTAACTTCCACCAATTCATCATCTTCAATAAACTCTAGCGCCTGCTCCAACGTGTATTCCAAAGCAGGGGTCAAGATGATGGCATCGTCTGAACCTGACGCACGAATGTTGGTCAACTGCTTGGCTTTGGTGGGATTGACCACCATGTCATCGCCACGGGAGTTGATACCCACAATCATGCCTTCATAAACTTCCAGCTGTGGCTTGGCGAACAGTCGTCCACGCTCTTGCAAGCTAAACAGCGCATACCCCAAACAAGTGCCCGTAACCATAGACACCAACACCCCGTTTTGGCGTTTGGCAACCGTGCCGTCTTTCATCGGTCCATAATGTGAAAAACTGGACGTCATGATGCCCGTACCCGATGTCATGGTCATAAACTCTGAACGAAAACCAATCAAACCCCGAGATGGTACAATCGCTTCAATACGAATGCGACCTTTGCCGTCCACTTCCATGTTGGTCAGCTCACCTTTGCGGTTGCCCATTTGCTCCATCACCGCACCTTGATGTTGTTCTTCCACATCAAAGCTGACGTTTTCGTAAGGCTCGCACGTTACGCCATCAATTTCTTTGATGATGACCTGTGGGCGAGACACCCCAAGCTCAAAGCCTTCACGGCGCATATTCTCAATCAATACCGATAAATGTAGTTCGCCACGTCCTGATACTTTGAATTTTTCGGGGCTGTCGGTGTCTTCCACACGCAGCGCCACATTGTGAATCAGTTCACGATCAAGGCGTTCACGAATATTGCGAGACGTAACAAATTTACCTTCTTTGCCTGCAAATGGGCTGTCATTTACCTGAAAAGTCATGGAAACGGTCGGTTCGTCCACGCTCAAAGGTGGCAAAGCTTCCACCACTTTGGGATCGCAAAGCGTATCAGAAATGTTCAAGTTATCAATACCCGTTACACAAACTATGTCGCCTGCTTGCGCCGTTTCTACATCAATGCGCTCAAGCCCATGATAACCCATGATCTTTAAAATACGTCCATTACGGGTTTTGCCGTCTTTGTCCACCACGACCACAGGGGTGTTGGTTTTGACTTGACCACGCTGAATGCGCCCCACACCAATCACACCCACAAAGCTGTTGTAGTCAAGGCTAGAAATTTGCATTTGAAACGCACCATCGACATCAACTTTGGGCGGCTCAACGATGTCCACAATGGTTTCAAACAAAGGGGTCATGTCGGGGGCAAGCTCATCAGGTTCACGCCCTGCAATGCCATTAATGCCTGACGCATACACGATGGGAAAATCCAACTGTTCATCGCTGGCATTTAGATTATCAAATAAATCAAATACTTGGTCAATCACCCAATCGGCACGGGCTGATGGCTTGTCAATTTTATTGATGACCACAATCGGTTTTAGTCCACGAGCAAAGGCTT
>JBHAZZ010000132.1:0-4242 GCA_041781275.1 Moraxella sp. | reverse complement strand
AACTGTTTGCCACTTGGTTTAGCCAGTACATGAGTCCAACCATCGTTACCGCCAAACAGTCGCACATTCGCCAGTTTATCCAAGAACATCAAGACGTGATTGTCAAGCCCCTTGATGGCATGGGTGGTATGGGGATTTTTCGTTTGACGGCGGACAGCCCAAACATCGGCTCAACGCTTGAAATGCTGACCCAAATGCAAACTCTGCCCATCATGGCGCAAGGCTACCTACCTGCCATCAAAGACGGCGATAAGCGTGTATTGATTGTCGGTGGTCAAGTTGTGCCGTATTGTCTGGCTCGCATTCCTGCCGATGGCGAAACTCGGGGCAATTTGGCGGCAGGCGGTCGTGGGGTTGCCATGCCTTTATCCGATGAAGAAAAAGCGGTTGCCGAAGCGGTAGCGTCCACGTTGGTCAAAAAAGGACTGTATTTTGTCGGACTGGATTTGATTGGGGCAAAAATTACCGAAATTAACGTTACCAGTCCAACGTGTGTGCGTGAAATTGACGATCAGTGTGGCACACACATTGCGGTGGATTTTATTGAGTTTATTGAGCAAGAGTTGAACAATCATGACAAATAAGACCGTATTAATGATGGCGGCAGGCACCGGTGGACACGTTTTTCCTGCGTTGGCAGTGGCTGATGAGTTGGCGTCTCGTGGTGTGAATATTCATTGGCTTGGCACGCCCACAGGCATGGAAAATGAATTGGTGTCCAAGCATGGATACACTTTTCATGCCATTGATATGCAAGGGCTGCGTGGTAAAGGATTGGCTCGTATGCTGAAATTGCCCTTTATGCTATTTGGGGCGGTCAGAAAAACCAAAGCCATCATCGCCCAAAATAACATCAGTGCGGCGGTTGGTTTTGGTGGCTATGTAACAGCACCGGGGGGATTGGCGTGTAAATGGGCTGGTAAACCACTCATCATTCATGAACAAAACGCCATTGCCGGCATGAGTAATAAAAATCTGGCACGTTATGCCGATAATGTCCTACAAGCCTTTGACGGGGTGTTTGATTTTATGGCAGGCAGTCTAAAATCCGCCCCAATCACTGTCGGTAATCCTGTGCGTTCTAACATCGCAAGCATTCCTTTGCCCAGTGAGCGTTATCAGGTGTCCGACACGTCGCCCTTAAAAGTGTTGGTGGTGGGCGGATCGCTTGGGGCGGCAGCCATCAATAAAGCGATTGTAGAAATGCTACAGCAAACCACTCGCCCCTTGTCCGTGCGCCATCAGTGCGGTAAAGCCAACCATCAAGAAATGCTTGTGGCTTATTCGCAAGCAGGTATTGACACCAGTTTGCACACCTTTGAAGTGTTGCCTTTTATTGATGACATGGCGGCGGCGTACACATGGGCGGACGTGATCGTGTGTCGGGCAGGGGCTTTGACCGTAACCGAAATCAGTAATGCAGGGGTGGCTGCGATTTTTGTGCCACTGCCCCATGCTGTTGATGATCACCAAACCGCCAACGCCAAGTATCTGACCGACCAAAAAGCAGGGATTTTAATGCCCCAATCGTCTTTGATAGGTAAGAGCCTGTCGGACATTTTATCCATTTTGACTCGCCAAGAATGCCTTGAAATGGCAAAAAATGCCCGTGCGTTGGCGCACCCTGATTCCACCAAAATGGTTGCCGACATTGTTTGGCAAAAGTTGGTTTAACACCCTAATTTATCTTTAAGGAGCAAAGCTACCATGCCAAAAAAATCCTTGCCCAAGCGTTTGATTGAGATTCCTGAAATGCGCCGTATCAATACCATTCATTTTGTGGGTATTGGTGGGGCGGGTATGTGTGGTATCGCCGAAGTGCTTGCCAATCAAGGCTATCGTATTACAGGCTCAGACATCAAAGAAAGTGCTGTAACTAAACGCCTAGAAAGTTTGGGTGTTGTGGTGCATATCGGGCATGATGCCCAAAATGTTCAAGGCGCTGATGTGATTGTGGTGTCTAGCGCCATTGATCGCACCAACCCCGAAATCCAAGCCGCACTTTCCCAAAGACTCCCTGTGGTGCGTCGTGCAGATATGCTTGGTGAACTGATGCGTTATCGTCATAGCATTGCGGTGGCAGGTGCTCACGGCAAGACCACCACCACCAGCTTGCTTACCATGATGCTGACCGAAGCGGGGCTTGATCCCACTTATGTGATTGGGGGCAAATTAAACGCTTCAGGCAAAAACGCATCTTTGGGTGGTTCTCGTTATTTGGTGGCGGAAGCCGATGAGTCTGATGCATCATTTTTGTCTTTGCGTCCCATGGCGGTTATTGTTACCAACATTGACCAAGACCACATGGAAACTTATGACAATGACTTTAACAAACTAAAACAAGCATACATTCAATTTTTGCACAACATGCCGTTTTATGGTTTGGCGGTTTTGTGTGGTGATGATCCTGAGTTGGCAAGCATGATGAACGACATCGCCCGACCTGTGGTAACTTTTGGGCTTGCCAAGCATAACGATGTACAAGCGGTAGATTTACAAGTAGAAGGCACAAAGACACATTTTACTGTGTTGCGTAAAGGGTATGAACCTTTGCCTTTGACTTTGAATATCCCCGGTGAACACAACGTGTATAATGCCCTAGCTGCCATCGCTTTGGCGAGTGATGAAGGGGTGGACGATGACGCAATACGCCGTGCGGTAGAAAAATTTGCAGGAGTGGGCAGACGTTTTGAGCACCATGCCGAAGTGTCTTATCAAGATGGCAGTATTTTGCTGGTGGACGATTATGGTCATCACCCCACCGAAGTGCTGGCAACCATCAAAGCCGCTCGCCAAAGCTATCCCGATCGCCGTTTGGTGATGATGTTTCAGCCGCACCGCTATAGCCGCACCAAAGATTGTTTTGACGACTTTGTCAAAGTGCTGTCCGATGTAGATGAGCTGCTTTTGCTTGATGTGTACAGTGCAGGCGAAGAACCCATCAAAGGGGCGGACACCAAAACACTGGCGCACAGCATTCGTTATCGGGGTCAAGTTGAGCCTGTGCTGGTGGACAAAGAAAACCTTGCGCCCATCATGAAAAGCCTACTAAAGCCCAATGATTTACTCATCACTCAAGGGGCGGGCAATGTGGGGCAAATCTGCTTGGATTTGGCACAAAACAACCTGTATTTGGATTAATTAACTTGGAGAAACAAGATGACCATTGATGTCAGTAAATTTGGTAAAGTGGCGGTGGTTTGTGGTGGCACGGGCGCTGAACGTGAAGTGTCCTTGACCAGTGGCGAAGCGGTGCTTAATGCTTTGCTATCAAAAGGCGTGGACGCTCATAAATTTGACCCCAAAACCGAAGAAATCGGCAAGCTTAAAGAATTTGACCGAGCGTTTAATGTGCTGCATGGCACTTTTGGTGAAGATGGTGGCTTGCAAGGCGTGCTTGATGGTTTGGGCGTGCCTTATACGGGCTGTGGGGTGCTTGCGTCCGCCATTTCTATGGATAAATTTCGTAGCCGTTTGCTTTGGCAAGCGCTGGGGCTACCAAATGTGCCTTATGTGGTGCTCAAAGACGACAGTGATTTTGCGGCGGTAGAAGCGCAGTTTGGTTTACCTTTGTTCGTTAAGCCTGCCGCTGAAGGCAGTAGCGTAGGTGTGGTGATGATTGAAACGTCGGGCGAACTTGCCAAGGTTTATCCAACACTGAAACAATACCACGGCGAGATTTTGGCAGAAAAAGCAATCACAGGTGGCGAATATGCTTGTGGTTTGGTGGGCGATGCTGTTTATCCGAGCATTCGTATCATTCCCAAGGGCAAATTTTATGATTATGAAGCCAAATATCTGCGTGATGATACCGTTTATCAATGTCCTTCCGATCTGACTGCCGAACAAGAAGCCCAAATGGGTGAGCTTGCCAAACAAGCTTTTCGTGCCATTGATGGCAAAGGTTGGGCAAGAGTGGACTTTTTAAAGGACGCTGACGGCACATTATACATACTAGAAATCAACACCGTACCTGGTATGACCAGTCATAGCCTAGTGCCAATGGGGGCAAAAGCTCGTGGCATAAGCTTTGAAGATCTGTGTTTGACCATTTTGGCACAAACCTTATAAAAACCAGGGCATATTAAGTAACCATTCATATTATGATGAGTGCTTAATATGCCCATCGTCTGTTTGTAATCTTTTGTAACAAAATGGCATTGAATGTTTTATGGCAGTTATGTTAAGGTTAATTATTTGTACACTTAAAATTTTGTTGCAAAAAACGATCCAATAAATTTT
>JBHAZZ010000131.1:0-6069 GCA_041781275.1 Moraxella sp. | reverse complement strand
TACGCCATTGACAAGTGCTTGACGAATGTGTATTTCTCGTCTGTCAAAGTCCACGCAGTCCCATGTTAAGCCATCAATCTCGCTTGTCCGCATGCCTGTAAAGAAACGAACCAAATAGTAGTTCTTATAATCAGCTCTTACCCCATTAAGAAACTGCCAAACTTCATCTAAGCTAAATGGAACAATTTCAGGCTTATCCGCTTTTAACTGTTTAATATCCACTGTTGGGTCATCAAAATGGTAGCGTTTTGACGCTTCTTTTAGTATCATATACAAAGTTGCCATAATTGAGTTAATTCTGGTAGCTGACAGGGTGTGCTTGGCTGTTTTGTGGGTCACTTTGGCGAGAGAAGCACGAAATGCCAGCACGTCTTGTCTTTTTATCAAAGATAGACATTCTTTACCAAAAGCAGGTATTAAATATTTGTCAAGAATAATACCAATTTTTTGTTGGTAGCTTGCTCGCCATTCAATCTGCTTTTCATGAAGCCATAATGTTACAAAGTCGGCAAATAAAGGTGTGCCTTGCACATGACTTTGATATAGATGCTCCTGCCTTGCCCGAATCTCATCAAAATAAGCCACTTTATCGCTTTTAGGGAAGTAAGTTCTGTAATCAAAAGTGCCAAGCAGGATTTCCGCTTCCATCTTTTCTATGACCTTTGCTAATTTTTTACGATTGGCAGGAGTATCGGTCAAATTTGTCGTTTCTCGACATCGCTGATTTCTATAGACAAAGTCAACAAACAGCAATTGACTGCCCTTTCGGGTGCGAATGCTCGCCATAAAATACTCCTTCTTATTGCAATGCCATCATACCAACACCATCAAAGGTGCTTCTCATGTCTTTTTCAATCTGCTCCCAGATGTACAAAATCTTGCGTCCACCAAAGGGGTGAATATAATGTACGCCTTCAAGCAAAACACTGTCTTTTAATTGGTTGCGAATGGTGCGAACATCGTACTTAATGCGAGCAGCAAGCTCTTGCGTGGTTAGGTAAGTTTGTGTCATAATAGACCTCTTATACAATTACAATATTAACATATCAAAATAAAAAGTAATTCTTTTAAAGTATTTTTTAATTTGATAGAAGTATAATAATGTATTTTGTAGTTCAATGCAAGTACTTTTTGAAAATTTTTTTGGATTTTTATGATAAAAAGCAATTTACCCATACTTTTGGCTGAACGTAGACTAAAAGTTGCCGACTTGATTCGCATGACCAATATCAGCAAATCAACCATGCACAAGATTTACAATGATCAAACCACTCGCATAGATTTTGAAACAATTGACAAAATATGCGAGGCTTTAAATGTACAGGTTGGCGATATTTTTGTATATGTACCCAACGATGAGCAGGATACCAAATAAAATGCGACACCCTGGCTTATCCATAATTTTGAGCAAAGAACCAACAAGAGTTTTTGACATGCTCTTGGCGGTCAGTCAATAAGGCGGTACGACTCCTATCATACTAGCCCTATTTATGGCTTCAAAGGATTGTTATAAAGAGGAATGGGTTGCACCAAAGCCTTATCTCCTCACTTTTTATTTTAAAGTAGCAATCAAGGGCAAATATTTGGTTGTGGTCACTTTGGCATTTTGTTGGATAAGCAAAAAATCAGCCAAGGCACAATTTAGGCACAAATAAGGCACACAAAAAATTCTGTGTGCCTTAAAAAAGGTTGGTGTTTGAGGCTGATGTCAGAATGATAAAACATCAAGCCCTTGATTTCAAACAACAAAAAAGTCCAAATCGTATGATTTGGACTTTTTAAAATTTGGAGCGGGAAACGAGATTCGAACTCGCGACCCCAACCTTGGCAAGGTTGTGCTCTACCAACTGAGCTATTCCCGCAAAAAGTGGTGCTATTATAGCGTAATTTTTGATGTTGTCAATACAATTTTTAATAAAATTTCTTCATTTTATTTTTTGAGCAAAAAATAATAAATAACAAGTTGCTTAATTGTCAAATTTAGTGTATTTTGTTGCTTATATTTTTGCCGTGCATCAGCACACAACCAACCATCAGACACAAAAGGCACATTTTTATTTATGTTAACATCCCCCACCTCAAAAAACACCCACTACACCGACGTACGAATCATCAAAACCCTAAAAAGCATTGATGAGGCATTTTTGACATTATTGACCACCAAAGCCTACGATGACATCATTGTACAGGATATTTTGGACATCGCCATGGTCAATCGCACCACGTTTTATAAATATTATGACAACAAAGCCGAACTTGCCATAGACATCATAGAGCGTTTCAAAAGCAGCTTTTTTATTCCGATGATTGAACAGCGCTTTAGTGCATCTTGGGACGAATTCTCCAAGATGTTTTTACCAATTTATGAAAATTATCGCAGTGTTTTGCGCGTGCTTTGGCGCATCAAAACACCAAAAGCAAATTTGGAATTGGAAGTATATCAATTGGTAAAAGACAAATACATTCAGCACTCTTGTGCAAAGAATCATGTCCTTGCCGATAAGGATTTAAACTTTCAGGCGCACATATACGCATCCATTTATGTGGCGCTCATTGATTACAACGTCGCCAAAGACGAACCTCGGTCACCTGATGAAGTCAAAGCAAATCTCAAAGATATTTTTACATTAATGTTAAACTAATCAAAATATTTTAATCAAAGCACGCCGATTCATCAAAACTTAGCCTGTCAATTGGCGTGTGATCAGTTTTTTGATGGGCAAAAAACCATGACTGATGCGCAATCCTGCATGGCGCACCGCTTTGATTGGTGGCGCCTCATCGGTGTATAGTTTTACAATGGCATTGGTGCCGTGATACATCGGACGAGTTTTGTGACTATGGATAAAATGATACTTGGACAACACTTTGTATCCACCGATATCCTCGCCTGCCTGCCATGCTTGAATGATTTGACGACTCAAAATCTGCACACTCTCCATGCCCAAATTATAGCCATGTGCCGTCACAGGATGCATACCCACCGCCGCATCGCCAATCAGCGCAAAACGCTTACCAAAAAAGCGTTTGGCGTGCACACCCATAAGCGGATAGTTATGCACCTCGCTTACCACCGTCATTTCACCAAGCTTGCCATCTAGCCACATCGTCATCAATGCCGCCAGTTGCGCTTTATTCATGGATTTGATTTCAGGCACTTTGGCATTGTCAATGGTAATTACCATGGAAGATTGATATTCACCCAGCGGCAACACCGCCAGCGTCTTGCCGTAATAAAAGCCTTCGTGAGCAGTCTGTTGATTGCTTTTTGTATGCTCAGTTCTAAACACCAACACCGTGCGCCCAAAATCATTCATGGTCGCCCCAATACCCATCAGTCGGCGCATAAATGACAAACGCGAATCAGCCGCAATGATAAGCTTACCATACACCACATCACCATTATCCAGCGTTACTTGCGCATAGCCATCATGTGCGGTTGCCGAAGCAACACCCATGCCAAAAAACGGTAGAATAAAATCACCACCTGCCAAAGCCTGCGCCAACACATCATAAGCAGCTTGTCTGATGTGATGATTGCTGATCAGATAACCCAATGTTTCAATGGGTTTGCCATGCATAAATTCTGGCTTATCAAAACCAAGCGCAAAAGGCGATGTGCCATTATAGACTTGAGCACGGCGCAAAAAATGCACATCTTGACTTGCCAAATGTTGCCATTGATGCAAATCTTGCATGATGCCTTTGGTACGATGAGTAATGGCAATTTCGCGCCCATCAGCCTTAGGCTGAGCAATGCTTGCCATGGGTTGTTTTTCAATCAGTGCAATTTTTAATTGAGTGCCTTTTAATGCCTGACACATGGACAACCCAATCGGTCCTGCTCCAACAATAATCACATCCACATGATGATTATTTGCAGTCATAATTTATCCTTATCAAATGATTTGATGAGCATTTTGGTGTGATGATTTACCAAAACAGCTGTCATTCTACACGCAAAGTGCTTATTTTTGCAACGGCTTTCATCAGACTCGCTCGTAAATTTAAATTTCATTTATCCATCAAGCATCAGCATCACAAGCGCATCAACATCAATAATAGCCTAACAGCTTCCACCAGACAACACCCACGCCAATCCACACCACCATATTAACGATACTCATCACAAGCCCAACACGCCACCACTGCGCCAAAGTGCTATAGCCTGAGCCAAAAATGACAGGTGCTGTACCAGTGGCATAATGAGTCAGCGCCATCATGATATTACCTGCTGCTGCCAAAATGAGCGCATACAGCATGGGCGGCGCACCAAGCGACAATCCAACAGCATAAAACGCTGCAAACATCGCGGTGATGTGCGCTGTCGTGCTGGCAAAGAAATAATGTGTATATAAATACACCAAGGTTAAAATCGCAACCGCTGCAATCCAACTGACGCCAAGTCCTGCAATCATAGATTCAATGGTTTGTGAAAACCAAGTAACCAAGCCCAATTTATTCAAAAAAGTCGCCATCATAATGAGCGCTGAAAACCAAACAATGGTATCCCAGGCTGATTTTTCTTTGAGCACATCATCCCAACTGAGCACGCCTGTCAAAATAAGCACAGACAACCCCAAAAATGCCACAGTTGTCGCATCAAACTCAAGCACGCCCGCGCCAAAAATCAAACTTGGAATGTTTGCCCACAAAATCAACATGAGCGTAAATACCGCCAGCATAATTTTTTCATCACGACTGACTTTGCCAAGCTCTGCCAATTTTTGGCTTGTGAATTCTTTGACATTGGGCGTCTCGGTCACCTCAGGCTTGGCAAGCACATAAATGACAAGCGGCATCAACAAAATACACGCCATACCCGGCAAAAACATAGCAAGCGCCCACGTCGTCCAACTTAGACTGATTTGGCTGCCTGTCGCCTCTGCAATGAGCTTAACCACCAATGGATTAGGTGCTGTTGCAGTAATGAACATGGCTGATGTGATGGGGTTGGCATGATAATTCACCAATGACAAATATTTGCCCATGCGATTTTGTGTGCCGTCTTCACTGCGCGAATTAAAACTGTCGGCAATAGAGCGCATAATGGGATGAATGATTGCGCCGCCGCGTGCAGTATTGGAAGGTGTAATTGGCGCAATTAACAATTCAGCAATGGCAAGACTGTAACCGATGCCGATGGTTTTTTTACCAAAAATGGCAATCACATTATAGGCAATACGCGCGCCCAAGCCTGTTTTGACCAGTCCGCGTGAAATCATAATCGCCGTACCAATAAGCCAAATCAACGAGCTATTAAAACTGGACAGTGCGTCTGCCACTGCTTTTTTTGGGTCGTCGTTGGTCACACCTGTCAAAGCAACCAAGGTGATGGCAATAATAGCAATCGCTCCAATCGGCAACACCTTACCAATGATGGCAGCAATCGTCCCAACAAACAACGCCAGCAAATGCCACGCATTGGGATCAACACCCGCTGGCACAGGAACGACAAACCAAATGATGAGCGTAATCGCCACAGAAATTAGGGCTGGAATCGGTTTAAACGGCATATAAGCACTCCAAATTAAGTTGGGCAAACGCCCTATTTATTATTTTTTATCATAAACCCAACACCCACCATCACAAAAAACATCAAACACAATAAAATCAATGATTGGCATTTTATGTCATTTATGTTAAAAAAATCAAACAATATCAACGAAATTGTGGTTTTGTTTGACTTAAGTCATGATATTTATGTCATCATTATACGCTTTTTCAAAGTCAAAGATGTACCATTTTAGTAGTATATTCATAAGTTTTTCAGCATAATTATTTGCCCATCAATCTATCATGCCTTCATAAACTTAAAACACTCAACACCGCCAAGACATAACAAACCCTACTTGCTCAAACACACATCCAATCAAACATTAAACACGCTCAACATCAGCCAAATTTAAAATTATAACTTATTGATTCTTATATAAAAAAAAATAATTTTATGATTTTTAAAAAAAAATTATAAAAAATGCTTGCATTCACTTAAAAATCTGCTATCATATGCACCACTTAGGAAATACACCGCCGGCTTAGCTCAGTTGGTAGAGCAACTGACTTGTA
>JBHAZZ010000130.1:0-43644 GCA_041781275.1 Moraxella sp. | reverse complement strand
ATGATTGATAACCACATTTATCAAGGCAACGAGCTGGGCATTAATCCCAAAAAAGTGGTCTGGCGTAAAGTGTTGGACATGAACGATCGTCAGCTTCGCCAAGTGATAAGCGGTTTGGGTAAGCCGACAGATGGCGTGATACGTCCTGATGGGTTTGACATTACGGTGGCTTCAGAAGTGATGGCGGTGTTTTGTTTGGCAAAGGACTTAGACGATCTTAAATGGCGACTTGGCGAAATGCTTGTGGCGTATCGTTTTGATAATACACCAGTTTTTGCCAAAGACCTAAAGGCACATGGGGCGATGACGGCGCTTTTAAAAGACGCTTTTAACCCCAATTTGGTGCAGAGTATAGAAGGCACACCCGCTTTGATACATGGTGGGCCTTTTGCCAATATTGCGCACGGCTGTAATTCGCTGGTGGCGACCAAATTGGCACTAACCCTTGGTGATGTGGTGGTTACGGAAGCAGGGTTTGGGGCGGATTTGGGTGCAGAAAAGTTTTGCGACATCAAATGTAGGCTTGGCGACATTCGTCCTGATGTCTGTGTGGTGGTCGCTACCGTGCGTGCCCTAAAATATAATGGCGGTGTGGCAAAAGCCGATTTGGGTCAGCCAAATTTATCCGCTTTGCAGCAAGGTTTGCCCAATTTATTAAAACACATTCAAAACATGACATCGGTGTTTGGGTTGCCGTGTGTGGTGGCGCTAAACCGTTTTGCCAGTGATGATGACGCTGAGCTACAACTGATAAAAGACGCTTGTATGGCGCATGGCGTAAAGGTGTCGGTGGTTGATGTGTGGGGGCAGGGCAGCAGTGGGGGCAAAGACCTTGCTGAATTGGTGCTGGATATTTTAAGTCAAAACACGGCAGATACTTTTGGTTATGCTTATGACGTGAATGACACCATTGAACAAAAAGTAAACAGCATTGCTCAAAAAGTCTATGGCGCAAAGGCGGTAGAATTTAGCCGTGAAGCCCTTTTGGACATCAAGCGTTTAGAAAATATGGGACTGGATAAGCTGCCCATTTGTATGGCAAAAACACAATATTCATTATCAGACAACCCCAAACTGCTTGGCTGCCCCAGTGATTTTGTGCTTAATGTACGGCAAATTACCCCATCGGTTGGTGCAGGGTTTTTGGTGGTATTGTGTGGGGAGATGATGAAAATGCCAGGATTGCCCAAAGTACCGGCAGCGACACATATTGATGTAGTTAATGGAGAAATTGTGGGGCTGTTTTAGGGTGTTTGTCTATTAAGTGTGTTTATTTTTTCTTTATGTTATAATGAACTTGTGAGCAAAGTGATTTATCAAGGAATAAGGAGTTTGTGATGAAATATTCTGTATTTTTGATGTTAAGTGTGGCACTTGGACTACCTTTAGTATCTGCTCATGCTGCATCTGATAAACAAAAAATTGATACCGTGAAGCATATTTATGCAGAAGCTAAACGTAAAAATACCAACGTACTTGATAAAAAGTACGCCACGGCTGATTTTGCTAAGGTCATCGACCGTCAAAAACGTTATGCTTCCCGTTTTGATTGGGAGAATGGTCCTGATGATTGTGTGGAGTTTGTTCCTGCACTGATTGAAGGTAATGGCTATGCAATGGAAGATCGTCATACGTCCAAATTTTATCTCAATAAAAAAGGACAAGTTGTGGCAGAACTGAACTTTGGTGGGGGCGACCGTTCACGCATGGTATTTGGTTTACAGTGTCAAGGCAATGGCTGTAAAGTCAGTGATATCATGTATCCTGATGGTGATTCTATCAAGAGCGCCATTTTGCGGTATTGTCCGCATTAAGGTTAGCTCTGTTTCAGATACGGCCATGCCGCTTTTAAATAAATAAACATGGACCAAAGTGTTAAAACCACCGCCACCACCATCAAGCAGTAGCCCAAAGTTTCTAGGCTTTGCCAATTTAACAAAAATACCGTGATGGCGGTCATCTGAAACGTGGTTTTGAGTTTGCCCACATAAGACACCGCCACACTGGTGCGATTGCCAAGCTCTGCCATCCATTCTCGCAGGGCAGAAACGGCAATTTCCCTTGAAATGATCACAATGGCGCTGATTGCCATGACGATGTTGGGGTGCCATTGTACCAAGATGATGAGTGCGGCGGCGACCATCAGTTTGTCTGCCACAGGATCTAAAAACCGTCCAAAAGCCGACGTAATGCCCATTTTGCGTGCCAAATACCCATCAAGCCAATCAGTAACCGCCGCCAGTACAAACACAAAAGTCAAAAGCACATGACGTAGCGCATTGTCGCTAAAATCACCCATGCCAAGGCGAGCGATGGCGTTATCAGGCAGTGCAGGCATACCGATGCCAAGTGCAGGCGGCCAATAAGCGATCGCCACAAACAGCGGAATCATCACAATGCGTGCGATGGTCAGATTGTTGGGCAGATTAAAAATGTGATCGGTCTTAGAAGTTTGCTTGTCGGACATGGTAAAATGGCGAAAAAATTTGTCGTATCATACCGTAAAATGACGATATTTGGTATAAAATTTACAACTTGCTCAACCAAAGCAAGCCACCAACAACGAATACAGTCGGGTTTATCATGTCAATTTTTATGCAACAATCACGCCAACAGTTTGATGTCATCATCATCGGAGCGGGGGCAAGTGGGTTATTTTGTGCTTTTCACATTGCCCAAATGGGAAAATCGGTGTTGGTGCTCGATCACGCAAACAAAGCCGGCAAAAAAATCTTGATGTCTGGCGGTGGTCGCTGTAATTTTACCAATTTGGACGTGGGTGCAGAACATTACATCAGCCAAAATCGCCATTTTGTGCGGTCGGCATTGAGTGGTTTTACGCCACAGGATTTTTTGGCTTATGTGGATAAACACGGCATTGAATTTTGTCAAAGGGAGCATGGGCAACTGTTTTGTGAACATTCGTCCAAAGACATTTTGCAAATGTTGCTGACAGAGTGCGCTGACAGTGGCGTGGTATTGAGTTTGGATACCGCCATCACAAACATTGCCAAGCCAGATGGTTTTGTTTTAAATGTACAAAAAGTCAGCAAAAACGACCACGCCCCAACAAAAACATTACATTGTACTTATCTGGTTGTTGCTACAGGTGGGCTGTCTATCCCAACACTGGGGGCAAGCGGCTTTGGCTATCAGGTGGCGGAGCAATTTGGGCATGAGATTGTGCCTACTCGTGCGTCTCTTGTGCCGTTTACATTCAGCGATGGCGTGGGGCAGATGATAAAGGAACTTAGTGGCATTAGCATGGATGTGGCGATGTTTAATGATAGGGCAAGGTTTGAGCTGCCGCTTTTGTTCACTCATCGGGGGCTGTCAGGTCCTGTGGTGCTACAGATGTCCAATTATTGGCAAGTGGGCGAGACGCTAACCATTGATTTATTGCCACGGCTTGATGTGTATGAGTTTTTATTGGAACAAAAACGTTTGCGTCCCAAACAGCTTATTCGTACCGTGCTTGCGCCATTTTTTGCCAAAAAGCTGCTGCTTGCCCTAGAAAAGCATTTTTGGCAAGACATCAAAGACAATGAACTTGCCAACATCAAAGACAAAGCCTTAAATGATTTGGCAAAACAATTAAAACATTGGCAAGTCAAACCATTAGGCACCGAAGGCTATCGGGTGGCGGAAGTAACTTTGGGCGGCGTAAATACCAAAGACATCGTGGGCAAAACCATGCAAAGTCGCCTTGTGCCAAATTTGTATTTTGTTGGCGAAGTACTGGACGTAACAGGCTGGCTTGGCGGTTATAATTTTCAATGGGCGTGGGCAAGTGCCTTTGCTTGTGCCAGTGATATTGGTACGCAGAGGTAAGTCATGTGCCAGTCTAATAAGACCCCATATAAAGGCAAGTCATAAGCGTAATCCAAGCAAAAACCCTTCTTGAATGGCACGTTTGGCGTCCAAATCTTGGGCAGATTTTGCGCCCCCGATGATGTGGTAATTTGCTTTTGGGGTGTCGCCAAGCTGTGGCATGAGCGTATTGACGGACTCTTGTCCCACACACAACACGACAGTATCCACACGCAAAAGCTGCTGAACCTTATCCACCGTAATCCATAAGCCTTCATCGCTTAGTTTTTGGTAGTTTGCCCCACCAATTTGTATCACTCCTGCTTGTTTGATAAGGGCTTTATGCACCCAGCCTGTGGTTTTATTTAAGTTTTTGCCAAATTTTTGGGCGCTTCTTTGTAAAAGATAAATTTGTCGTGCAGGCGTGTGTGGTTTGGGGGTGATAAGTCCGCCTTGCTCTGTATAATGAGCGTCCGACGTTACGCCCCATCTGGCAAAAAATTCATCAGCGCTGGCACTTTGTGCATTGTCCAAATTGTCCAAAAGGTCATTGCCTTGTGCCAAAAAATGCGCCACATCATAACCAATACCGCCTGCGCCCAAAATGGCGACCTTTTCGCCTGCTTGTTTTTGCCCTGACAAAAGCTCAGCATAAGTCATGACGGTGGGCAAATGCGTGCCATCGGTGGCAAGGCTGATTTGTCTTGGGGTTACGCCTGTGGCAACGATGATGTCATCAAAGCCTTGATTTTCCAGTTGATCTTTTTTGATGGCTTGACCTAAGTGTATGGTAACGCCGAGCGTTTCTAGGGTGTTTTTAAAATAACGCAAAGTCTCAAAAAATTCCCCCTTGTCAGGAATGACTTTGGCAAGGTTAAATTGTCCGCCAAGCGTGTTTTCTTTTTCAAATAAGCTCACTTGATGACCACGTCTGGCGCAAGTGATGGCAGCGCTCATGCCAGCGACACCTGCCCCAACCACGGCTATCTTTTTGGCTTTTTTGGCGGGCGTGTAGGGGTGGGTGCTTTCGTGGCAGGCTTGCGGATTGACTAGGCAAGAAGCGATTTTGCCTGCAAAGGTGTGATCAAGACAGGCTTGGTTACAGGCGATACAGGTATTAATCAGGTGTGCTTGTCCGTTTTGGGCTTTGATTGCCCAGTCGCTGTCCGCCAAAAAGGGGCGTGCCATCTGAATCAAATCCACCTGCCTTGTGGCAAGCAATGCTTCGGCAACGTCGGGCATATTAATGCGGTTTGCGCCGATGACGGGGATATTGACTGTTTGTTTGATGGCGTGGCTAAACCGCACAAAACTGGCTCTTGGTACGCTTGTGGTGATGGTGGGAATGCGTGCTTCGTGCCAGCCAATGCCAGTATTTAATAAGGTTACGCCAGCGTCTTCTAAGGCTTTGGCAAAGGTGGCAACTTCTGCATGGGTTGCCCCATCTTGTACCAATTCTAGTACCGACAAACGAAAACTGATGATAAAGTTTGTACCGACTGCTTGGCGGACGGCTTTGACGATTTCAAGGGCAAAGCGCATTCGGTTTTCTAGACTGCCACCGTAGTCATCGGTGCGATGATTGGTGCGCTTGCACAAAAATTGATTGATGAGATAGCCTTCCGATCCCATGATTTCCACGCCATCATAACCGCTTTTTTGGGCAAGTTTGGCGGTGTGTACAAAGTCGCCAATGGTGCTTTGAATGTTTTTTGCTGACATTTGGCGGGGTTTAAAGGGGGAAATGGGCGATTTGATGGGGCTTGGCGCAACCACAAAAGGGTGATAGCCATAACGTCCGCTGTGTAGAATTTGTAGGAGAATTTTTGCGCCGTGAGCATGAATGGCATTGACCATGCGTTTGTGGTACAAAACATCGCTGCTTTGGTTAAGTGTGCCACCCAAAGGGGTAAGCCAGCCTTCACGGTTTGGAGAAATACCGCCTGTAATGATAAGTCCTACGCCACCTTTGGCACGAGCCACAAAATACGCCGTCAGCTTGCCATAATGATAAAAGCGATCTTCGTAGCCTGTGTGCATGGAGCCCATCACCACACGATTTTTTAGGGTGGTAAAACCCAAATCTAAGGGTGTAAATAAATGTGGATAGGGGCTGTTTTGGGGGCTTGGGCTTTGGGGTGGTTCTTTAGTGTCTTTGGCAAAGCGTGAACGAAAAAAGGCAAGCATGGGTCAATCCTAACTTTTATTCTAAATCGTCATTGTACCACAGCGAATTTTAAATAGAAAAGATTTGCCAAATCCACAAAATCAAGGTAAGCTAAAGCCTTTCATTGATTGGAGTTTATCATGAACGATGTCGCCCCCGAATTTCGGATCACCATTTCAGGACAAATCACCCCTGCCGATGTCAAAGAGCTTGCCAAACAAGGCGTAAAAACCATCATTAACAATCGCCCTGATGGTGAAGAAGAAGGACAGCCTACCAGTGCCGAAATTGCGCAGGCGTGTGCAGAAGAAGGCATTGTATATCAACAAATCGCCTTTAGTGGCGGCATGATGGACATGAGCCATGTGCAGGCTTTTGCTGATTTTTATAATGATACCGAACGTCCTTTGCACATATTTTGTCGTACTGGAAATCGCTCTTCTACCATTTTGGCGGCAGCAAGAGAAAAAGATTTGTTAGATGAAGAATAATAGGCAGTCGTTATGAAAAAAATGGCATTGTTATTAAGTGTGTTAAGTGTGGGTACACTGCCTGCCTTGGCACAAGAGTGTGTGGTGGTGGATAAGTCAGGTTCACCGCTCAATGTGCGTTATCAGCCCAATGGCAAAGTCGCCCAAACGGTGGCAAAAGGCGAAAAACTGTACAGTGGTGTCTATACGTCCACGATAGACAATCATTTAAAACTGCCCAAAGTCAAAGACAGTCAAGGGCGAGACTGGCAATATGTGGCGCTGAGTAATCCCAATGACATTGACCAAGAAAGTGGCGGTTGGGTGCTTGCCAGTCTGATTCGCTGTAAATAATGTCAAATGGTTGGTTTGGGTTTGATGGATTACTGATGACCTTTTTTGAGTAAGTCTTCATAGCCGCCTTGGTTGCTAACGTTGGTATAGCCCAAATCCACCAAAATTTTTCTGGCGTTTTCGGCACGTCTGCCGCTGCGACAATACACATGGATTTCGCTGTTTTTGTCAGGAGCGACACTGCTGATTTTTTCGGCAAGAGTTTCGGGGGTGATGTTGATGGCATCTTTTAGGTGTCCCTTGTCAAATTCTTCAGGGGTGCGAACGTCAATCCAAATGCCTGAGCGCATAGGAATCACTTGAGTGGCGGCAGGTGTTGTGGTGGTTTGGGGCTCAGGGTTTGTGCAAGCACTTAAAGCAAGTATAGAGCAAAGTAGGGCAGTCAAAGAAAACATGTCCATAAAATTCCTAAATAAAAATCAGACGTTGGTTATTTTAGCACAAACACACCTTGCATTTACAAGAAAAATATGTATAATATAGCCCCTATTGGTGAAGTGGCTGAGTGGTCGAAAGCGCACGCCTGGAAAGTGTGTATACGTTAATAGCGTATCAAGGGTTCAAATCCCTTCTTCACCGCCATCTTTTTATTCAAACTCTCTTTTTTTAAATTTCTTGTCAAACCTTATCATATCTGTTACAATCTACCCATCATGGGGATGTTCTGGCTTCGACGCTGGTAATGAAACTCAATGATGCATGTCAAGAGCGTATGTCTCTTGTAAATCAACGTACATTTAAAATAGTCGCAAACGACGAAACTTACGCTCTAGCAGCCTAAGGGCTACTTGGGTCGGCACAGATTGCCTTTGGTCTGGTTGCTCACCCCGAAGCGAACGCACAAAGGATAGTGTCTGTTAGCGTTGTGATGACAGGTGCGAATCTTTAGCAAATCGTCCAATCCATCCTGACTGTCGGTTCGGTGCGGATTAAAGCCATAGACAGATTCTAAGCATGTAGAATCATGGGCGTAGTGCTGGCGGACGCGGGTTCAACTCCCGCCATCTCCACCAATTCATGACCATAAAAAAGACCTGTACCATCGTATGGGTCTTTTTGTATGGGGTTGGTTTTGGGTTTGTTAAGGTCATGAATCTTTAAAAACAATACCATTCAACAACCAAGAATGTTTGCCGCATCAGATAAAACCAAATCACCATCTCATCACATAATCAACAAACCCCCAAAGTCCAAGCCCAAACACATCAAAAAACGCATGCGCTAACATAAAAGGCGTAAGATGAGTCATGCGTTGGCGAAAGTACAAAAACACCACCCCAAGCATCATCACCATCAAAGCCCCCATCAGCCCTTGATAAGTATGCACCAAAAATCTTAATAATAAACTAATAATAATCAATAACTTATGATATTTTTTATCGGTAGCAAACATCAGTCCCAGAAAAAACACTTCTTCATAAAAACCATTAAATAAAGAAAATGCCACCAAAGAAAAGGACAAAGATATGTCATAAGAAACATTTTGCGTATCATCGGCATATTGGGCTTCGCCAAAAAACCACATCAAAACATAAGCAAACAGAGTTGAGATAATACCCGCCACGACAATGAGTTTTAGGGCTGCTGTCAAAGTATGCTTATCTGTGTTAAAATCAAGGCTTTGCCAATCAAAGCGCCTGATTGATAAATAACCCCACGCCATCATAAATTGCACGCCTTGTAACAATAGGCTGCCATAATTGTCGCTGTTGTCAAAGGTTAGTGCTTCAGGCTGACCAATCTGTGCTGTTTGGTATAACCCCAAAAATCCTAAGGTAGATTGCACCAATGCAGCACCAAGCAAAATGATGGTCAGTACACCAATGTCAAGCAGTGTTAAAGTTTGTCGTTTTGTTTGTTGTGTCATGAGTATCACCATTAAATGATATAAAGTAACAAAATTAAGCCAATTTGACAAGTGGTCATCAGCCTTGTCTTTGGCATCACCTTATAAGAGCAGATAAATTAAGAGTAAATGAAATGAACATTCGTACCCCTAAACAATTAAACCATACCCCCCGCAAACGTTTTGGACAAAATTTTTTGCATGATGTCAGTGTCATTCGTCAAATTGTTGATAGCATACATTTATCACGCAGCGATAATTTACTAGAGATAGGACCGGGGCTTGGGGCATTGACCGAAGTACTTTTGCCTGAAGTAGATGGCATGACGGTCATTGAATTGGATAAAGATCTGGCAAGCAGTCTAAAACTGAATATCGGTGCCAACAGCCACCCTAATTTTACCATCATCAACGCCAATGCCATGGACGTAGATTATAGGCAGCTTGCCAAACAGACGGGGCGTGGGGCGTTTCGTGTGGTGGGTAATTTGCCTTATAACATTTCTACGCCGATTTTGTTTCATCTTTTGCAGTTTAGTGATGTCATCAGTGATATGCATTTTATGCTACAAAAAGAAGTGGTGGAGCGTATTACTGCCGAACCAAATACCAAAGAATACGGAAGGTTGTCGGTCATCATGCAGTATTTTTGTCAAGTAGAGTATTTGCTCACCGTGCCTAAAGGGGCGTTTAATCCGCCACCAAAAGTAACCAGTGCGGTATTTCGTTTGACACCCTTTAAGGATAAACCACTGGTCGCCCAAGACGAAAAGCTGTTTTCGCTCATTGTGCGTGAAACATTTAACCACAGACGTAAAACTTTGCGGGCCATTTTTAAAAGCGTCAATTTATTGCCGACATTAAGCGAAGCAGATTTTGAAGATTTGGGAATCAGCCCCCAAGCACGCCCTGAAACGTTGAATGTGGCAGATTTTGTGCGTTTGGCGGACAAAGTGGCGACTTTAAAAACCAGTTAATCACAAAACATTTAATCACAAAAATTAACAAACTTTAAGCAAATTTGACACTTTTTAAACGTATCTTACCCAAACATCAAGGTTGTGTCATAAATAAGTGATATGATGTTCACCATTTGATTGGTGTGCCTTGATGGTTTTGGGCGTTACTGTTGTATGACTTGTTGGGTTTTGATAAAAACATGAAAAAAGATGATCAAAAAACGTATCGTTATGAATATGTGATTGGCGATTTGCAAGGCTGTTTTGGTGCTTTTGAACAGCTTTTAAAAGTCATTGATTTTAATGAAAATTTGGATAAAATATGGCTGGCTGGCGACATCGTTGCCCGTGGCGAAGACTCACTTGCCACCTTAAAAAAGGTCAAAGCTTTGTCTGATAAAGGGGCGCTTACCACGGTGCTTGGCAATCATGACATTACCTTGATTGCGGTGTGGCGTGGGGTCATGCCCGCCAAACCCAAAGATAAAACTTTGGCAATTTTTGCTGATCCTGAGTGCGATACACTGCTTAATTGGCTACGCTGTCAGCCGCTGCTTGTGTATCCCAATGAAAAAACGGTGCTGACTCATGCAGGCATTCCGCCCAATTGGAGTGTTAAGGACGCCAAACGCTACGCCAAAGAATTGCAAGTGCAGCTTAGTGGCAGTCTAAAACAGTTGGATCGTTTGTTGCCGCATTTGTACAGCAAAAAAGCAGACACATGGTCAGAAGAATTGCATGGTTATAAACGTATGCGTGCCATTGCCAATTATTTGACACGAATGCGACTTTGTGATCAGCAGGGGCTTTTGGAATTTTCTTTTAAGGAAGGGTTGGACGATACGATGCCCGATGGGTTTTTGCCGTGGTTTCATTGGCAAGTACCCCGTAAGCGCAAAATCTTGTTTGGGCATTGGGCGGCGCTCAAAGCTAAGGTAAATACCGACAAAGTGCGATCTTTGGACGCTGGGTGTGTGTGGGGCGGTCAATTATTGGCATACCGTTTGCATGATGAAAAAGTAATCAGTGTATAAAACATATCCATGAATTATTTGTTCATATCAAAGAGTGCCCCATGAATATCACAATTTCTGCCCGTTTTGGCTTGATCTCAATGGGTGCGGTGGCGATGTTATTGTCTGCTTGTGTCAGTCAGCCCACCTATAATGCCAATTATCGTCCCAATATTGTTACCAATGCCCAAGGTGTGCCAAGTCATTATTTGGTGCGTCAAGGTGACACCATCACCAAGATCGCTAATCGCTATCAGCTCAAATGGCAAAACGTGTCAGCTATGAACCGTTTGGATAAAAATAACACCATTTATACAGGGCAATGGCTGGTGCTACACAAGGACAAAGCGCCCAAAGCTACCAAGCCTGCCACCCCAAAACACACACAGTCCACCTTGGCGGCAACGCAGCCCAGAGTTGTTACATTCGCCCCCATCACCGAAAACAGCGCCATTCCTATGCCACAGGCAGGGCAGCCAAAGCAGGCGCTGTCATCGGGGCAAACGGCTCAGTCTTATCAGTACACCACACCCAACACCCAAAAACCCACACAAGTCAGTCCGCCAGTAAACGCTGTCATAGCAACAGATGCGGGCTTTGTGTCCCCAGTTCATCGCCAAAATCAGGCGGTGAGAAATTTTGGTGAAGTGCGAAAAATTGACGGTAACACCTTTAAGACGGAAGGCGTTTGGTTCAGCGGACGAGAAGGTGATGCCATTGTTGCCAGTCGTGCAGGTACGGTCATTTATGCCGACCCCAACCAACTTCCCGATGCGTCCATCGCCATTCGTCATACCGATGGGTTTGTGACAGAATACCGTTTTATCAAAGATGCGACCATCAAATCAGGACAAAATGTCAATGCAGGTCAGCGTATTGCCAGTATGCGCACCAATAATGGGGCGGTGGTTACTGAATTTCGTGTTTCCAAAAATAATGTGTATATTGATCCGTTGAGCGTCATTCGCTGATTTGGCGACTTACTGTTTTTGTTAAATTTTGCAGAAGGAAATATTTTGCTGTTCAAGGACGAACAGATTTGCTATGATAAATATTGTTACATCTTAAAAGTGTTGAAATAAGGAGTTTTTATGACACAGCGTATCCATGCCGAAAATTTACAAGCGTTATTGATTGATGTGCAAGACAAACTTACCCCACTTATTGCCGATCATGAGACGGTTACCAATAATATTGTCAAGCTTATCAAAGGATTGAAGTTGCTTGATGTCCCTTTAATCGCCAACGAGCAATACCCCAAAGGTCTAGGGCATACCATCGCCCCCATCAAAGAAGTGTTGGGCGATACCTCAATTTTTGAAAAAGTTACTTTCAGTAGCTGTGATGACGAACCAACCTTAAACGCCTTGCGTGCCAAAGACCGTCCACAGGTGTTGATTTTTGGCATAGAAACCCATGTGTGTGTGCTACAAACCGCCATGGATTTGTTGGATCAAGGTTTTGGGGTGTTTGTGGTGGCAGACGCTGTTGGTTCACGAGACAAAGCCAACAAATGCTATGCGTTAAGCCGTATGACGCAGGCGGGTGCAGTCATGGTCAGTACCGAGATGATTTTATTTGAATTGTGTCGCAGTGCCAAAAACCCTGTGTTCAAAGAAATTTCTGCTTTGGTTAAATAGATGGACTAAACAAGGGGGGAGCGGTATGAAAACCCTAATCAAAACAACGCTTGGTTTGTCTTTACTTTTGGCTTTTCATGCCTACGCCAATGATAGTACGGGCTATGCGGCGGCTGGTGGTATAGAATATGTCAAAAATAAAGACATTGCCATGCACAGTGAAGATTTGTACATCAGCAAAAAACTCATCACGGTAGATTATCAATTCAAAAATTTAAGTAAACGAGACATCACCGAAAACATCTTGTTTCCTTTGGCACGAGTGCCGTTTCCTAGCCAGTACAGCAATTTTGCCAGTCCTACTGATACCATCAACAGCTTTAAAATTTTGGTCAATGGCAAAGCCATCAAGCCCAATGTCCATGTGCGTGCTTTTGTCTATCCACGAACATCAGAAGGTAGCATAGATTTTGATGCTGCACCCATTGACGTTACCGAGATTTTTAAAGGCTGTGGGCTGACCGATGGTGAGTTAAAATACCCATGGACAGATAAAGGCGATTGGGAAGCGATTAATCGCAAACTTGCCAAGTGCCAAAATCCACGCCTAACCCAAATCGTTGGCAAAGTGGACGGTTATGACCCAGAAGTAGAAAGTGCGGTTTTTTGGGAGTCGCAAATCATCTATAGCTGGCAACAAACCTTCAAGGCAAACACCATCACCAATGTTCATCACAGTTATAAACCCATGGTGGGTGGCAGTGTGGCTTTTGTTGAGTATGACGAAAAAAGGTTTTGTATAGATGATTCCATCAAAAAAACAATACAAAAGCAACCCAAAAAATACCAAACCCCCGGTGCGCCTTACTCTGCTTTAGGTTATATTCTGACCACGGGTGCAAATTGGGCAAAACCCATCAATCATTTTAAACTGACCGTAGAACGAGACAGCGATGAATTGGTGTCGTTTTGTTGGGCAGGTAAGGGCAAAGTTACCAAAGTTGGCAGTGGCAAATTTCAAGTGATTGAAAAAAACTTCGTCCCAACCAAAGATTTGGATGTTGCTTTTATTCAATACAAAAACGTTTCTTGGTGGTAAGCCTTGGCAGAAAATGGCTTATTGGGGTGGTAAATAAATCCCAGTAAGCCTTTTTTATGCTTTTTGGATTTAGGCAAGAATTTTGCTTAGTAGTCCCAATAATTTTTCAATCAATGCGTCTGTGTCGGCATCACTGATGTTAAGTGCAGGCAAAAGACGTATGACGTTGCCGCCTGTTACGTTGAGTATCAAACGAAACTCATCACGAGCCACGTCCACAATCTTTGTACAGTCTATACCGTCAGGCAAAGCAAGCCCGATCATCATGCCTTTACCACGAATTTCTACGTTGGCGAAGCGACCAGCAACCGCTTGACGGATTTTGTCGCTTTGGTGCAGGGCGTTGTTCATGACATCGTCCGTTAGGTGTTTGTACACCGTACAGACAATACGACTGCCCAAAGGCGTGCCGCCATAAGTAGAGCCATGACTGCCTGCCCCAAATAAATCCTTGGCTTTGCCTGAAACCATACACGCTCCCACAGGAAAGCCATTGCCCAAGCCTTTGGCGGTGGTTAGGACATCGGGCTTGATATTGCTATATTGATAAGCAAACGCCTTGCCTGTGCGTCCATTGCCTGTTTGCACTTCGTCCAACATCAAAAGCCAGTCATGCGCCTGTGCAATGTGGGCGATGGCTTCTAAATAGCTGTCATCTGGCGTATGCAATCCGCCTTCACCTTGAATGGGTTCAAGCAAAATGGCGCAAATGTCAGGATCGTTTGCCACGGCTTCAATGGCATTTATGTCATTAAATGGCACACGAATAAAATCGTCTTCTAGCGTAAAAAACCCTGTCCGAGCTTTTGGATTGGCGGTGGCGGTTACGGTCAGTAAGGTGCGACCGTGAAAAGCGTTTTCCATGACGATGACTTTGGGGCGAGCTAAACCTTTGTTGTGGGCGTACAAACGTGCAAGTTTTAGGGCGCATTCATTGGCTTCAGCCCCTGAATTGGCAAAAAATACCTTGTCCATACCAGCTTTTGTGCATAGCAGTTGTCCTGCTTTTTCTTGCCAGTCAATGCCATATAAATTGCTGGTGTGAATGAGTGTGTCGGCTTGTTCTTTGATGGCTTCACTGATGGGTGGATAGCAGTGTCCTAGTCCACACACAGCAATGCCTGTCAAAGCGTCCAAATAAGCGACACCGTTTTTGTCATAAAGATAAGAGCCTTGCCCCCGCTCAAAACTGATGGGCTGGCGAGCATACGTTGGCATTAGATAACTCATTGTTTTTCCTTAAGATTGAGAATGTGTGTGGTGCAAGTCATCGCTAAAGGGACTGTCTTCGGCGGCGATTTTGTAGTCTTCGCTTGCCCATGCACCCAAATCAATGAGTTTACAGCGTTCACTACAAAAAGGGCGATTTGGGTTGTCTTGCCAAGTGGCTGGAGTGTGGCAGCGTGGGCAAGGATAAGTTAAGGGTATTTGGGTCATATTAAATTTGGGGTTAAATCATCTATTTTAACACCGATTTTGGGGTTTTGTTAAGGCTGTCAAAATCAATTGGCATAAATATAATAAATGTTCATTATTTGCCCATCAGGCAGGGCAACGGGCATGACAGGGTCAGCAAAGCAAGCTATAATCCTATGTTGCATTGATGGACGATGTTTCAACTTTTTAGAATGTGTTCTTGGGTGTCTTATCGGTATGACCAAAAAAAAGAACAGGGATTTTAAAGGGTTGTTTGTTTTTAATGATGGCAATATCAAGGAGATTGTTGTGAGCGATACAAGCAATTCTACATTGAGTGAAGCACAAATTCAGGAGATTGACAGTAAGCCCTATGCCAAGCTGCACAAACCAAGTTCAAGTTTTGCCAGTCGTGATGAATACCTAAATCATGAACTGCAAATCATGAAACCCAAGCGTTGGCAAATCAATTTACCCTTTAAAGATTATCGTTTTGAATTTGAAGATGCCATTCCTGCGATGGCAGGGACGATTGGTAAGATTGTCATGGTGGGGGCGATGGCAGCGGCGTTTGCTGTACCGTTGGGGCTAGGAGAAGCCTTTATTCTTGAAAACGTACGCTATGAAATGCTGATTGCGTCGGTGTTTGTGTTGTTGCTTTCGGGATTTTTGTTGCCAACGGCAAACCTACCAGGGACGCATGGTCCATTGGTGGCTTTGATTCCGATGGTGGTGGCAGCCGGCGGACACCCATTGGCGTTTGGGCTTTTGATGGGCGTATTTGGGCTTTTGATGGCGGTGTTTAAGGGCGGTAGTTTGATGGCAAAGCTTACCAGTAATGGCGTGGCTGGTGGGCTTTTGTTGTATTTGGGCTTTGTAGGCACGATACAGCAAGTCAAAAATATGATGACGTGGGCGCAAGACATAGGTTTGCCACACATTGCTTTTATCATCATTTTGGCGGTCATTGTGATGTATGCACTGCTTGAGCATTGGCAAAAACGTTGGCTTGCCGTGCCTGTGGGCTGTGTTTTGGCAGGCGTGCTTGCTTTTGTTTTGGGTGCGCCTTTTGAGTTTAAAACAGGTCCGGGGCTGCCGCACATGAACCCCATGTATTGGTGGGGTGAAAATACAGGTTGGACACTGGGTTTGCCCGACATGAAAGCCTTTGTGGTGGTGTTTCCTTTTGCGGTGTTGGCAGTTGCCATGTGGTCGCCTGACTTTTTGGGACATCAAGTGTTCCAAAAAATCAGCTACCCTGAACGCTCCGAGCGCACGCATATGAACATTGATGACACGATGGTTGGTTGTTCGGTGCGTCAAATTGCAGGTTCGGTGCTTGGTGGGGCAAACTTCACGTCATCATGGGGGACATACATTGTCCCTGCGGCAATCGCCAAGCGTCCCATTCCAGCAGGAGCGATTTTGACGGCGGTGTTTTGTATCGTGGCGGCGCTGTGGGGCTATCCAATGGATTTGGCAATCTGGCAGCCTGTACTTAGTACGGCTTTGATTGTGGCGGTGTTTGTACCGCTTTTGGAAGCGGGCATGGAAATGACCCGTAAGGGCAAAACCACCCAATCAGCCGCCATCGTGGTTTTTGCGTCAGCGCTTGTCAATCCTGTGTTTGGTTGGTCGCTGACCATGATGTTGGACAATTTGGGATTGATTGGCGACAAACAGCGCAGTGTGGATTTGGGTTTTTCAGGTCGTGTGGTCATTCCGTTGGTGGGCTTTGTGGTGCTTTGTCTTGCCATGGGGGCGGTGGGTATGTTCCCTGGTATTCCTGCCTTTTTACCGCAATTTAGAATGTAAATTTATTAAGCCACCCATAAATTTGGGTGGTTTTTAAATTGTCAAGAGATAAATGAGCAATCAGTATTCACAAAAGGTATACTTGCAAAATCCATAATTGCTGATATAATGCTTGCCCTAAAATTACCACCCTATTGATAGGCTTATTATGATTTTTTGTTGTTAGTAGTTATGTTATGACATAATAAGCGTATGAATGGTTTTTTTATCTCTTTATTTTTTGGAGTTCAGTTATGAGCCAAGAACAAACCACCTTTAATATGCGTGTTGATAGAAATTTGGTTGATCAATTTAAAAAGGCTGCCAAAGAAAACAACCGCACCGCCAGTCAATTATTGCGTGATTGCATGATTGATTATGTCAAAAAACATCGTCAAGCCGATATGTTTAAAAAATAAGACACATCATGTTTAAAACAGTTTTGGGTGCAAAAATCCATCGAGCCGTCGTTACGGGCGCTGATCTCAACTATGTGGGCAGTATTACGGTTGATGTGGCGCTGCTAGAGCAGGCAGGTATTGATGTCAATGAAAAAGTGCAAATCGTCAATAACAACAACGGTGAGCGCTTTGAGACTTATACCATTGCCGGTAAGCGTGGCAGCGGTGAAGTGTGTCTAAATGGTGCGGCAGCCCGTTTGGTACAAAAAGGCGATGTGATCATCATCATGTCTTATGTGCTGATGCAAAAAGACGCTGTCAAAGACCATAAGCCGACCGTGGTGTTGGTTGATGAGCATAATGCGGTGCGTGATGTGATTTATTACGAGCCTGCCAATACGGCTTTATAAAACATAAAGTGTCATCAAAACCAAACTTTATTAAGTTTGGTTTTTTATTGGGTAAAACTGGTGAGCTGATATTGAAAAATCAAGTCTTTTTAAATTCAAGCTTTTTTTAAATATTGCCATAATCCACACAAATAAAAAAAGACCCCAACAATTGATGATGGGGTCTTTTATATTGCCAAATTAGCCTTTTAGAGCTTTGATGGCTTTATTTAGGCGGCTCTTATGACGAGCAGCTTTGTTTTTGTGAATGATACCTTTGTCTGCCATGCGGTCAATCACAGGAACGGCTTTGGCATAAGCTGCGGTGGCTGCTTCATAAGACTTGTCATTGATAGCGGCAACGACACGCTTGATGAAAGTACGCACCATAGAACGTTGAGAAGCGTTTTGGGCACGACGTTTGACGTTTTGACGAGCACGTTTGCGTGCTTGGGCTGAATTTGCCATATTAAATCCTTGGTACTAAACAGTAAAGTAAAAAGAGCAGTGCAGGCGATAATTCAGACAGCCGCCGCCGAATTATCCAACTAAAAAATAGGGAGACACATTGCCTAACACAACAAAATATCTATTTTACTAGATTTTTGCCAGTTATACAACGTGTTTTATCACCCAATTACAGTCTTTGGCAACATCTAAAATCAGTCAAAGATTTTGTTCAGTGCTTGAAATGGCAGTGTTACCACGTCAAAAGCCACCGCAAAGGGCAATAGCACCACAGTTTCCAAAGGATTATTGCTGCCTTGCTGATAGGCTTGCTGTTCTTTTTCGGTGTAGATGGTAACAGGATAAGCACGGCTTAATGCTTTTAGGCTGTTTTGATTGCTGACTGCTGGATACACCATGCCTGACAAGGGAACGTTAAAGCAGTAGCTTTGTGCGTCAAGCGCTTTGTCGCTGGCACTGGTGCATTCTTTGACCCCGTTTTGTAAAAAGAAATTGACATCACTGGTGCTGACATCGCTTTTGACTCGGGTGTATTTAAACGATAAATTGCCAGTAAATGTGCCATCATTTTTGGCGGAATAAAAATCCAAGGAATTTTGTAGGGTGATGTAACGGGGGTCAAGTCTGGTCATTAAGCTTTCAAAGCGACCACCACCTTCGGTCAGTACATAGCTGTGTTTTTGACCGACAATCACCACCGCATCATGGGGAATGTTTGGCAGTCTGATGGCGGGTTTGCCAAAAGCAAGCACCTGATCGTTTACCAAGGTTTGTTTGACCTTTTGGGTATAAGTGCCGCCTGAGTTTTCCAGTAAGCTATGCGTGGCACAACCCGACAAAGAAATGACAGCGCCAGCAAGTAAAGCGAGTGTGGCTTTTTTCATGACAATAATCCTTCAATGGGCAACAAAAGTGTTTTTTGATTATAGATAAATTTGTAATATCTGTAAACTAAAGCACCCACCATCAAGATAAAAGGTGTATTTATATGGATAAACGGCTTTTTACGGGGTGGGCTTACTGTTTAAATGAGTACAGGTGTTGCTTAGTGTTTGGTTGATTTTGATAAATTGAGTGTTTGTGGTTTGGTTTTTTGGGCTTTTGGTGGTGGCACTAGGGTGTGATATACCGCCAAAGTTTCGCTGACCATTTGTTCAATGGTGTATTCGTGCGTCATGGCAGGGCGCAGGGAGTTTTGTAGGTGTAATTTGATGGTTTTGCATAAGGCGATGGCGGTTTCTTCTTTGACCAGTCCTTGGGGGTAGGTAACTTTTAAGATATCGGCAAACGCCCCCTTTGCCCAGCCGACCACGGGCGTACCCAAATGAATGGCAATGATGGCGGTAATGCCAATACTTTCGGGGCGACTGGCAAGCTCAAGCACCACATTTGATGACGCAAGCCACTCTTTGATGTCGGGGGGATTTCTGCCAATAAAAGTAACTTTGTCGTCCAAATTTAGGGCGTGCAATTTTTGCAAAAATTCTTCTTGGGATACGTCTTGATCGTGCAGGTCAAATTGGTTGTCTTCGGCGATGATGATGTGAATGTTGGGGAATTTGTGCCGTAGGTTGCCCAAGATGTCAATCAGCCAATCTTGACCATATTCAAAGCCGATGGGTGTGGGGAACATCAGCCATTTTTTGTGTTCAAGCTCTGGGTATTCTGAAAAGACATTTTGTAGCCAATGCACGGACGAATGATGGCGGTAGGGGTATTTGCGCACATCAATGCCACGGCGAATACAAACGATGTCGCTTTTGGCTTTATCCAAGGCGTATTCGTCTTTTTGGGGGATTAGGTGTTCTTTTAGGTATTTGTCAATACTGCGTGAAGCACTGATAAGTACGTCGGAGTTGAACAGCGCCCGAGCGTAGGCATTGAATGGATAAAAACCATAAACGGTGGCGACAATCTTTGGGGGGTTACTCAGCCTACGACTTGCCCAATACAATATCCATGCAGGGGTGCGAGAATGTATATGTACGATGTCGGGGCGATGGGTTTTGAGCAGTTTGCGCAATTTAAACACGCTTTTTAGGGCAAGCCATGATTTTTTGGGCATAAACAGTTGATGATACAACGTGCCGTTTCGGGTTAGGCGGGCGACCAATTCATCATCTGCTCCTGCACAGCTTGCCACAATGGACGTGTGTCCTGCCTTGGCGCAAGCAAGTGTGATGGCATAAATGCCCCGTTCGCTTTCATCGTGCTTGAGCGATGATAATAGGTGCATGATTTTCATAAGGGTGGGCGTGCCTAACTGGCACTCAAAAATTCCAGTAACGCATCAACATGACCTTTGGCTTTGACATTTCTAAAGCTTGCCATCATGGTGCCTGTTTTGTCAAACACAAAGGTAGAACGCACCACGCCCAAATAAGTTTTGCCGTACAGCTGTTTGGGTTTTATGACATCAAAATATTCACAAAGCGCCTGCGTTTCATCGCTGATCAGTGGTATGTTAAGTTCTTGTTTTTGTATAAAATTTTGGTGGGATTTGGGATTATCACGAGACACACCAATTACTTTAAAGCCCAATTTAGTAAAATCCGCCAAACGTTCACTAAAGTCTTTGGCTTGCGTGGTACAACCTGCGGTGTTGTCTTTGGGATAAAAATACAAAATCAGCCCTTGATCTTGTAACTGCGTGGACAAAGGGGCAGTGCTGGGACTGAATGTTTGTGAGTCAATCAGCGTAACATCAAATGGGGGTAAAGATAAGGTTTCTTGGCTATTTTTCATAAAATCGCACCAATCTAAAAAAGCGTATTTTACCAAAAAACGACAGTTTCTTGAATTTTAAAGTTTGTAAAAGTGGTGTTAAAAATTGTAAAATACACTCCTTAAATTTCCTTAAGAAATCATTGTTGGGTTTGGTTTATGTCTTTAGAAACTTTTTTTAAATTACAAGAACGGGGGACTACGCCCCGCCAAGAGCTGACGGCAGGTTTGACGACGTTTTTGGCGATGGTGTATTCGGTGATTGTCGTGCCAAGTATGTTGTCGCAAGCGGGGTTTGATGCAAGTTCGGTGTTTGTGGCGACGTGCTTGGTGGCAGGGCTTGGCTCTATTTTGATTGGGCTTTGGGCGAATGTGCCGATGGCGATTGGTTGTGCCATTTCTTTGACGGCGTTTACGGCGTTTAGTTTGGTGCTGGGCAGTCAAGTGTCCATTCCTGTGGCACTGGGGGCAATATTTTTGATGGGGGTGCTGTTTACGCTCATTTCGGTAACGGGCGTACGGGCATGGATTTTAAAAAACCTACCTAGCGCCATCGCTCATGGGGCAGGCATTGGTATTGGGCTGTTTTTGCTGCTGATTGCTGCCAATGGCGTGGGACTGGTTGTTGCCAACGACAAGGGTTTGCCTGTTAAGATGGGTGAGTTTACGTCTTTTGGGGTGATGATGGCGCTTCTTGGTTTGGCGTGTATTATCGGCTTAGAAAAACGCCAAGTCAAAGGCAGTATTTTGTGGGTCATCATTGCCATCACGATTTTGGGGCTGATTTTTGATCCTAATGTGAAATTTACAGGCGAGATTTTTAAATTGCCAAGCATGGGTGAGCAGTCGTTATTTTTTAGCTTGGACGTCATGGGGGCGTTGAATGCGGCGGTGCTTCCTGCGGTGTTTGCGCTGGTGATGACGGCGGTGTTTGATGCTACGGGAACCATTCGTGCGGTGGCAGGACAAGCAGGGCTGATTGACAAAGATGGACAAATCATCAACGGCGGCAAAGCTTTGACGGCTGATTCGCTGTCTAGTGTGTTTTCTGGGCTGTTTGGTACAGCACCTGCGGCAGTGTATATTGAATCGGCAGCAGGTACAGCCGTCGGCGGCAAAACAGGCTTGACCGCTGTGGTGGTGGGCGTGCTGTTTTTGTTGATTTTGTTTTTTGCGCCCTTGGCGTTTTTGGTGCCAAGTTATGCCACCGCCCCTGCATTGATGTATGTGGGACTTTTGATGTTGAGCAACGTCTCTAAATTGGATTTTGGGGATTTTGTTGGGGCAATGAGTGGGCTTGTATGTGCGGTATTTATCGTATTGACCGCCAACATCGTAACGGGCATCATGCTTGGATTTGCCACCCTTGTGGTGGGGCGTGTGGTGTCAGGCGACATCAAGGCACTCAATGTCGGTACGGTCATCATTGCGGTGGCGCTTGTGGCGTTTTATGCGTTGGGGTATGCCATTTAGGGCGTGTGATTGTTGCCTTAAAAAATCCCGTCAAATGGCGGGATTTTGTCTTGTTGGTTAAATTATGGGGCTGACGTATCGGGTGGGGTCGGTAACGCCTGCTTGTTTAAAGCCTTCTTTTCTAAGTACACAGCTATCACAAACGCCACAAGCATGACCTGCGCTGTCTGCTTGGTAACAAGAAACGGTTTTGGCATAATCCACCCCAAGCGACAGTCCAAGCTGCAAGGTTTGGGCTTTGGATAGGGTTTGTAGTGGGGCAATGATGGACAGCATTTGACCTTGGCGACCAGCAACGGTGGCAAGGTTTGCCATGTGTTCAAAAGCGTCAATATAATCAGGGCGACAATCAGGATACCCTGAATAATCCACCGAGCTGACACCGATGATGATGTGATTGGCTTTCATCACTTCGGCGACCGCTAGTGCATACGACAAAAAAATGGTGTTACGAGCGGGCACATAAGTAACAGGAACGCTGCCATTTGCCCCATGATCTTGATAATTGGGTACATTGATGTCGCTGTCTGTCAAGGCTGAACCGCCCAAGCTTTTTAGGTCAATGTCAATGATACGATGATGAATGCCCAAAGATTGAGTGATGTTTTGTGAAGCCACAAGTTCGCTGCTATGACGCTGTCCATAACGAAAACTGATGGCGATGACTTCTTTAAATTGTGATTTTGCCCAATACAGACAAGTGGTGGAGTCTAGTCCGCCCGAAAACAGCACCACCGCACGGGCGTTTTGGTAGTCGGGATTTTTGTGGGTTAAGTCGTGAAGTGTGTAGGTTTTCATAAGTTAAAATGCAAATTGTAGCACAAAACCCTTTTTCAATAAAGGGCGGTATGGTTTTGCAGGGCAGTTATGCTAAAATACGCAAGACTTAAAACAATAATAAGGGGCAAATGTGGACAGCGAATTAATTAAAATCATTTTGGCGTTTATGGTATTGATGAATCCTTTTGGGGCTTTAGGATTATTTTTAAACATCACCAGCGGTTATAGCGTCAAAGACAGACAAAAAGTTGCTCAAATTGCTTGTTTGGCGGTATTTGTGGCGATCACCTTTTTTGCGTTATTGGGCGAAAGTTTGCTAAAAATACTGGGCATTTCTTTGGGATCGTTTCGTGTGGCAGGCGGGATTTTGGTGTTTTTGATTGCCATCAATATGATGAATGGTGCAGGCAACCCCGTCAAACCCAAACAGCACGAAGTAGAAGTGGGCGCATCGCTTAGTGCGTCAGCCGTGGTGCCGCTTGCCATTCCGATGATTGTGGGGCCTGGTGGCATTTCTACCGTGATCATTTATTCAAGTCAGGTCAAAAGTGTGTTTGAGCTTGGCATGATTGTGCTGGCAGGGTTTTGTATCAGTCTTTTGTGTTATGGCAGTTTGATGACCGCAGGCAAAATCAGCCGTTTTTTGGGAGAAACGGGGCTAAATATCCTAAGTCGTATCATGGGAATGCTGCTTGCGGCGGTCGCCATTGAAATTTTGGTGGCGGGGCTTCGGGCAACGTTTCCTGAAATTTTGGGTTAGGGCTTAGGCATTTTTTGTCATGATGGTGATGGCGTCATCAATACAAGACAGTCTTTCTTTGACCATAAACAGCCTATCAATACCCAAAGCAATCCCGCTACAAGTTGGCAGCTCATTGCACGCCGCTATCAGATGATGATCGATGGGCATGGGCGGTAAGTTTAGGCGGCTGCGTTTTTGATTGTCGTCCATAAACCGCTGCATGAGCGCCGTGCCATCGCTAAGTTCATCATAGGCGTTGGCAATTTCTATCCCATCTATATAAAGCTCAAAACGCTGCGCCACCAAAAAACCATCTTGATCTTGGGTGATTTTGGCAAGGCTTGCGGTGGCGGCAGGGTACTCGGTGATCACCGTTGGCAAATCCATGCCCAAATTTGGCTCTACCAAATGACTGAATAATAAATCCAACCACCCTTGTTTGTCGTCGCCCATGTCTAGATGAATGCCGTGTTTGATGGCGTATTTTTTGAGTGTATGAATGTCCGATTTTAATGGGTGTATGCCAACTTTATCCATAAATGCTTGGCTATAACGATAACATTTTAGGGGCAAAGGTCGCTCAAAAACTGCCGTTAATAAATCAGAAAGTTCATTCATTAAGTCGGTCAAACTAAAATTGGGGCGATACCATTCTAACATGGTAAATTCTATGTTGTGGCGAATGCCTTGTTCATTATCCCGAAACACTTGGCATATTTGATAAATGGGTACTTGATAATCGGCAAGCACCCGTTTCATGGCAAATTCGGGCGATGTGTGCAAATAACCAACTTGAGTTTTGCCTTGTTCATGAAAATTGACGCTGACTGACTCAATAAAAACATCGGTATTGCCATGATGAGATAAAATTGGCGTGGTAATTTCTAGCACATGACGCTGCGCAAAAAAGTTTCTGATGGTTTGTAGCATTTGTGCTTTGGCAACTGCCAAATCTAAGCTTAGGCTGGGTCTATAATCGTTTGTGGTATTCATGTGTCAAATAGCCATTGTCTTTTTAGGGGATAATGTTTGCGCAAATGGTCAAAATCTGCGCCTTTGACTTTATCGGTACAAAGACTGCGTAAGGCTTGGTCGTCTTTTTTGATGTCGTAATAGGTGGGTAATAAGTCTGGACTTTCTTTTAAAGTTTGCCAATGATAAGGATTGTCGGGCAATAGCTCATTCATGGTTTGTTTTGGGGCTTGGGCAAACTTTTGACAAAAGGCGTGATAAATCATATCGGTGCCTTTGATTTTGCCTTCTAGGGTATAACCTGCAATGTGGGGCGTGGCAAGCACGAGTTTATCAAGCAGCGTTTTATCAATACTGGGCTCATCAGGAAAAACATCAAGCACCACCTGTAGGGCTTTATGGTCTATGGCAGCCAATAAATCTCTTTGATGAATGATTTCGCCCCTAGCGCTATTAATCAGTAGGGTATTGGATTTGATACAAGACAGCGTGTTTTTGTTGAATAACTGATGAGTGGCATGATAGCCTTTTTTGGTCAAAGGCGTATGAATGCTAATAACATCGCTACGGTTTAAGACATGATATAAAGAGCGGGTATTAATGTCTGATATTGGCAAAAAAGGATCGTAGCCTAAGATTTGCCAATTTAAAGATTTGGCATAGTGTACCAATGTACTGCCAATATTGCCAAGTCCAATAATGCCAAGTTTGATGGTATGAAAAGCATAATCAGGATTTAACGCCAAAATGGCACTGATGACGTATTGGGCGACCGAATGTTTGCTAGAACCTGCCGCATTGGCAAAACTGATGTGATGGTGCTGTAAAAAATTTGTATCTACATGGTCTATGCCAATGGTTGCCGAGCCCACAAAGGACAAACGTCTGCCAGTCAAATCGCCCAAATTGTCATCATTGATGGGTGTTACCGAGCGTATCCACAAAGCGTCAGGGTCATATTGGGCAAGGGTTTTTTGGTTGATGTCTCGCCCTTTTAGAAATATCACATTGACATCATGCCATCTTAGATAATCGTTGGCGTGAGCAATATTTTCATCACATAATACGGTTAGCATGAGTTTTTGTGCCTTATTTTTGTTCTGCTAAAGGGTTTGGTTTGTCGTCAGTTTGGCGGTCATCGGTTTCGTCTTTATTATGAAAAATGTCATTTTTGTGCTGACTTATCCACTCACGCCACACTGCAAGCCCAATGGCAAGCACCACAGGACCAATGAATAAACCAATAAAACCAAAAGCGGTCAAGCCCCCAAGCACGCCAATAAAGATGATGATAAAAGGAATTTTGGTAGCACCACTGATGACGATGGGGCGAATGAGATTATCCACCCAGCTGATGACCAGTGTGCCCCACAGCGCCAGCCCAATGCCTTCGGCGATGTGTCCTTGGGATAATAGCCAAAGCGCCACCGCTCCCCACGCAAAAGGCGTACCAAAAGGAATCAGTGCCACAATAAAAGTAATGAGCGTTAATAAAATTGGATTGGGTGCACCTGCCACCGCATAGCCTATGCCTGCCAAAAGTGCTTGCGCCACCGCCGTCAGTCCAATGCCATAAACGACCGCTTGTGTGGTTGCCCCCATAGAATCAATATAGCCATCAATGCGATTGCCGATGATGTTGCGCATGGCTTGGCGAATTTGGTGCATCAAATTCATGCCATCTCGGTAAAAGAAAAACAGCGTCATCAGCGCCATACCAAGCTTGGCAAGCCCTTTTAGTACAACATCAAAGGCGACTTTGCCATAATACAAATGCGACTGCACCCACGCACGAAACGCTTCCATGGTGGCATCGGGGTTGGCATTGATTTCTAGTAAAGCGTCTTGTATTTGCTGACCGATGACGGGTAAATTTTTGATGTTGTCGGGCAAGTCCACATAGCCGGTTTGAATGCGACTGATGAACGCACTATAAAAATTTAAGGCTTCGTGCTGTAAAAAAAACACCCCGATCACCAATGGCACGCCAATCATCAAAGAGATGGCGACGGTCATGATTAGGGCGCTAAAATCGGGACTGAATTTGACCTTTTGATGAAAAAAACGATAAACAGGAAAGGTTACATACGCCAAAATCGCCCCCCAAAGTGCGGGACTGATAAAAAAATAGACAACCTTTAGGCACAACAAAATCAATAGCGCAAGCAAAGTTAAGGCGAGCAGGCGCTGAATGACGGCTTCTTTACTCCAAGTTTCAAGCATGACGGACATAGTTAGCAAAATGGGGGAGCGACTATTATGCCTGATTATTGTCAAAATAGCTTGTCAATTTTAAATAATTTTTAGACAAAATTTTACAGATAAGTTACAAAGCTGGTTTGGGGTTTGTGTTGGGGTTGGGCTTTGGTTTGACTAGGCGGTTTAGGGCGTTGGCAAAGGCGATTTTGTCTTTTTCGCCATAGGGTTTTTGTTTGTTTTCATGCTCGGCGGTCAAGACACCCGTGCCACGCAAAACTTCCATAAAATCACGGGCGTTAAGTTTGGGCTTGATGGTGTCAAGTTGCCATTGTTCGCCTTTGGTGTTGATGGCTATTGCCCCTTTGTTTAGGACTTCATGCGCCAAAGGAATGTCGTTAGTAACAACCAAATCACCAAAACACGCCAAAGAAACGATGTGATTGTCTGCCACATCAAAGCCTTGTTCTACCACTACCAAGCTGACATAGGGCGATGGCGCAAGTTTTAAAAAGTGATTGGTAACAAAAACCACAGACGTAAAAGTGCGATTGGCGGTTTTGATGAGCAAAGTGCGAGCGACAACAGGCACAGCGTCGGCATCAACATAAATGATCATGGGCGGTTAGCAGTTGTTAAGTAGCTGACTGGCAAGGGCAGTGCTTTGCTCAAGCTGCTGGCTGTCTTGTGCCATGACCGTGATGTGGGCGATTTTTCTGCCTGCCCGTTCGGTTTTGTGGTAGTGGTGATAATGTGCGCCACTGACGGCAAGCAGCGCTTTGGTATCGGGGTAGCGACCGATGACGTTAAGCATGACCGATGGTTTGACAATGCTGGTGTCGCCAAGCGGCAACCCTGCCACCGCCCGAATGTGGTTTTCAAATTGACTGCATACCGCCCCTTCTATGCTCCAATGTCCTGAATTGTGCACTCGTGGCGCTATTTCGTTGGCGATAAGTCCATCATCGGTAACAAAAAGCTCAAGCGTCATCACGCCTACATAATCAAGGTGCGTCATGAGTTTATTGATGTTGTCTTGGGCTTGTTGGGTTAGGTGATCGGCGGTTGGGGCAGGGGCGATGGTTTTGGCAAGAATGCCGTCTTGGTGATGGTTTTCTACCAAAGGATAGTGGCGAATTTCCCCCGACTGACTGCGTACGGCAATGATGGAAACTTCCCGACTAAAATTGATAAAACCTTCTGCAATCAAAGGGGCGGCAACGTTGGTCAGTCCACCTTGTCCTGTGGTTGCCTTGCCAAGTTCGTCCCAAGCGGTGGCGATGTCATGTTGCTGGCGAATGACAAATTGCCCCTTGCCATCATAACCGCCACGGCTGGTTTTTAGTACCAAAGGCAGCCCCAAGGTTTGGCAGGCGCATTGTAATTCGTCAAGGCTATTGACCGCCATAAATGGCACGGTGTCAATGTCAAGCTGACTGAACAGACTTTTTTCGGCAAGGCGATCTTGGGCGACTTCTAGGGCATTGGCTTTGGGAAAAATACCGCCTTTGTGAGCGTCAAGGGCGTAAGCGGTTTTGATAGGGGTGTTTTCAAATTCTAGGCTAAAAACGTCGCTTTGTTTGATGAATTCGTCAAGTTCATGGCTTTTATATACTTTGCCATACAGTCCTGCGGGGGGATTGTTTGCGTCTTCCAAAAAAACACATTGGTAGCCCAATTTTAGGGCGGATTGGGCAAGCATCATGCCAAGTTGTCCGCCACCCAAGATACCGATGGTGGCAGTGTGAAGCGTAGAAGTGGTGTATGACATGGTTTGCCCCTAAATTTTAGGTGATTTGACAAAATAAAAGACAATATTGTAACGCAAAATACCGTGATTTAAAATATGCTTAGGTAAATTCAAGCCTTGAAGAAAGTGAGACGACAAGCCAAAAGATGACAGTGGCGATTTGTGTGGGTGTCTGCCTTAAAAAAGCATGGCGACATAAGTACAAACCGCCAACAGTCATTATTTGAGTGTTTGGGGCTTAAGCGTTAATGATACCTGGAATGGGGCTGTTTAGCACGGTATGGGTTTGTTTTTGGCGAAATGCGTCCAGCTTGTCGGCAAGTGTTTGGTCGTGTAAAGCCAAAATTTGAATGGCAAGCAGTCCTGCATTAAACGCCCCCGCTGTACCGATGGCAAGCGTCCCAACCGCCACCCCTTTGGGCATTTGTACGATGGAAAGCAAACTGTCCCAACCTGACAGCGTGCTTGATTTGACAGGAACGCCAAGCACGGGCAAGGAAGTTTGACTGGCGCACATACCAGGTAAATGCGCAGCGCCACCTGCCCCTGCGATGATGACGTGCAGACCGCTGTCTTTGGCGTTTTTGGCGAAATCAAACAGTTTGTCGGGCGTGCGGTGGGCTGAAACCACTTCGCAAACAAAAGGCACATCAAAGTCCGCCAAAAGCTGAACGGCTTCGCTCATGGTTGCCCAGTCAGATTGGCTGCCCATGATGATACCGACTTTGGGTGTGCCACTGGGTGAGCTGATGGGGGGTGGTAGGGCTTGTGATGACATGGTTTTTCCTAAAATTTCTAAACCCAATATTATAACAAAAAACCGCCTTATTTTCTTGGAAATTTGTTTAGAAAATTTGATGGGTATTGATTGAATGTGGGATTTTGGTGGTGATTTTGGGTAATTGCTGTGCCAGTTGTGTTACAAGTCGTGCTTATTTGATAAAATAAGCCAAAAATTTATCAAAAGGGTCAGCCGTGCCACATTCTACCGCCCATATTCGCCCCAAGTTTTGGGAAAATTACCCCTTATCTGCTTTGACTGATGACGAGTGGGAAGCCTTATGTGATGGCTGTGGGGTGTGTTGTTTGGTGAAGTATTTGGACGATGACGATGTGGCGCTGACTGAATACACCGACGTGGCGTGTCAGCTTTTGGATTGTCAGACGGGGGCGTGCCGTGATTATGCCAACCGTCAGCAATATGTGCCTGACTGCATTCGCCTAACGTATGATATGCTGCCTGATGTGCTTTGGCTACCCAGACATTGTGCCTATAAACGCCTGTATTTGGGACAAAATTTACCCAGTTGGCACAGGCTTTTGGCAGGCGAGAGTGCTCATCAGCAAGGGCTTATCAAAGTTGGGGCGGGTGGTCGCTGTATTTCTGAAAAAGGGTTAAGCGATGAAATCATAGAAGAGCGTATTGTGCGGTGGGTAAAAATTTAGGCGTACAAATTTAACGGTTGAATATTTGTTAAAAATGCGTTACATTTAGAATCATTTCATTAAATACATCAAAGGTTGAAATAAATTGTCATGGCTGATGAACATTCTAGCAGTTGGACTCGTGGATTAAAACGTTGGCTTTCTACCGCCCCAGAGACTCGGGACGACTTATTAAGATTGGTACAAGAATCGCACCAATTTTTGGAACCTGATATGGTGGATATGCTTGAAGGGGTATTGGATTTGCCCGCCACCCAAGTGCGTGAAATCATGACGCCCCGCCCACAGCTGATGGCATTAAGCAGTGATGACAATTTAGAAGAAATACTGGCAGTGGTGCTGGACACCGAACATTCTCGTTACCCTGTGTTTGACGCACATGATGGCAATGCGGTGCTTGGGATTTTGTTGGTCAAGGATTTGATAACCATCTTAAAAGACCGTGCCGATGGCAAAGACACGCCAGTCCAACTTGACAAGATTGTCCGTAAACCCTTATACATCTCCGAAACCGCCCGAGCCGATACTTTGCTACGTTCTTTGCAGAGAGCGCAAGTACATATGGCGGTTGTGGTTGATGAGTTTGGTTCGGTGTCGGGCGTGGTTACAATGGAAGATTTACTTGAAGAAATCGTTGGCGACATTGTGGACGAACACGACGACATAGAAGAAGACAGCACCATCAATAACATCATCAGCCATCCCGAAAAACAAGGGGTATGGTTGGTGCAAGCGTCCACACTCATCAGTGATTGTAACGAAACCTTGGGAACGGCGTTTGATGATACTGATGTGGATACGATGGGCGGACTGGTCATGCAGGCATTGGGCGCAGTCAGTAACCTACAAGGCGAAACCGTGCATATTGGCGATTGGCAACTGACCGTGGTTGATGTGGAAGGGCGGTTTATTCATCTGCTTGAATTGACGCTTGTGCCACAGCTTAATGACTGATGTGGGTAAAATTTAGACAGTAAAGCTATTTTTAATCGTTAGAATTAATAACAAGTAAAAGCGATTTCTTTTTTGTATTAAGACACTGGGTTTTTAAACTCATAATCCTTATTGATATTTTATGTCAATAAGGATTTTTTTATTATAAGTTATTTAATTTTAAAAAGTTTCTTTTTTTAAATTTAATAATGGGCGATTTTGTGTATTTGTTTTTGATGGTAATAACGTCGGTGTATTTTAATGGTTGAGTTGTTTGGTACATTGGCTTTATCATGAGTGTCAGTATAACAAAAACCCCACCAATTTCTCGGTAGGGCTTTTGTAGCGATAATAAGATATAAATTAACGCTTGGAGTATTGTGGGCGTTTGCGAGCTTTGTGCAGACCCAATTTTTTACGTTCCACTTCACGAGCATCACGAGTAACAAAACCAGCTGCTTTTAGCGTAGGCTTAACGCTTTCGTCTGCTTCGATCAATGCACGAGTGATACCATGACGGATAGCACCTGCTTGACCGCTTGCGCCACCGCCTTTAACGGTGATGTATAGGTCATAACTGTTAACAACGTCTAGCAACTCAAGGGGTTGGCGTACCACCATGCGAGAAGTTTCACGACCAAAGTATTCATCTAGGCTTTTGCCGTTGATGATGATATTGCCTGTGCCTTTGGCTAAGAAGACACGAGCGGTAGAAGTCTTACGACGACCTGTTCCGTAATTGCGTTCCATAATGTCTCCTTAGATTAGATGTCTAGCACTTGTGGCTGTTGTGCGGCGTGTGGGTGCTCAGTCCCTGCATACAGCTTTAATTTTTTGATCATGGCATAACCTAAAGGACCTTTTGGCAACATACCTTTTACCGCTTTTTGTAGCACGTCTTCGGGCTTATGAGCGATAAGTTTGGTAAAGTTGGTCTCTTTTAGACCACCTGGATAACCAGTGTGGCGATAGTATTTTTTGTCTTGGGCTTTTCTGCCGGTAACTGATACTTTGTCCGCATTGATAACTACGATATAATCGCCAGTATCAACATGGGGGGTATAGCAGGGCTTGTGCTTGCCACGAAGGCGAGAAGCAATTTCGCTGGCTAGGCGACCAAGTGTTTTGCCTTCTGCGTCCACGATATACCAGTCGTGTACGACTTCAGCGGGTTTGGCACTGATGGTAGTAGTCATATAAAACCTATAAAAATTTAGTTTGAGAGTGGCATAATCATCAAGTCAATTTGCTTGATAAATTATGAATTGAGTTGGGGAAACGAAGGGCTCTCAAAAAACAGCGGTCATTATAAGAGAATTTTGTTAAAATTGCAATTTATTTTTATTGTTTTGGGCAAACCAATCATGACCGCTTTACACCCTTTATTGACCCCACTAAAAATTGGCAGTGAAACCATCAACAATCGTCTTATCGTTGCTCCAATGGCAGGTGTTACAGACAATCCTTTTCGCCGCCTTTGTCGGTCTTTTGGGGCAGGGCACGCCGTCAGTGAGATGATCATTGCAGATACTGCACTTTATGCACGCAAAAAATCGCTGTACCGAGCAAATTTTGATGGCGAAATTGCCCCCATTTCGGCACAAATTGCAGGGGCGGAGCCTGACAAACTGGCGGCAGCGGCACAATTTCAAGTGGCAAATGGCGCTCAAATTGTGGACATTAACATGGGCTGCCCTGTCAAAAAAGTCTGTCGTAAGCTTGCAGGTTCGGCGCTGTTGCAGGATTTGCCGCTTGTGGCGCAGCTGCTAAAAGCAACGGTAAATGCAGTGTCTGTGCCTGTTACCCTAAAAACACGTCTGGGCTTTCAAAATGGTCAAGAAAACATTTTGACCGTCGCCAAAATCGCCGAAGATTGCGGTATCAGCGCCATTGCCATACATGGGCGCACCAGAGAAGATTTGTATCATGGTCAGGCTCGTTATGAGCTGATTGCCAAAGTTAAACAAACGCTGTCCATTCCTGTGATTGTCAATGGCGACATAGATAGCCCCCAAAAAGCCAAAGCAGTGTATGACATGACGGGGGCAGACGCCATCATGATAGGGCGGGCAGCGCAAGGCAAGCCGTGGATTTTTCGGGACATTGCTCATTATTTGCAAACGGGCGAATTATTGCCATCGCCTGAATTGCCACAATTACGACAAATTGTTTTGACACACTTAGATGAATTGTATCGGTTTTATGGTGAATATTCAGGCTGTCGCATTGCTCGTAAACACATTGCATGGTACACAGGCGGGCTTAAAAATTCCAATGCATTTCGCCAAGCGATGTATGAAGAAGAAACCACCCAAGGACAATATCAAATCGTTGATGAATTTTTTAAGGGCGAGTAAGTAATTTTTCAATCAAATTTCTGTATTCATCATGTATGGGTAAATCATTGTCAATAAATAAACGATGGCGAGTGGTGTGGCTTTGTTCAAGTGTTTTGGGATTAAAGCCAGTTTTTGAAGTTTCTTGCCAATAAATACCCACACCCCGTTTTTGCCAATTGGGCAGATGATTAAAATTGATGTCGTGTTGCAATAAAAGTTCGTGTTTTTGGCTTAAAGATTTGTGTGATAAAAAGTCAGCGCTTGAATTTACAGATTTGCCTTGTTGGCGTAATAACCAATAGCAATGTGTATTTAGTCCATTTCTGTGAGCGTCTTCTTGCCGCCAACTAAAATAATCTTTAACCAACGTCATATTAGGTAATTGACAAATGCGAGCATCAAAACTTGCTGGGGCATTCATGCTTAAACTAAATACGCCACTTGCTTCACCTGCCAAAAGCGAAATGAGTTTACGGGTTTTGCGATTAAAGTTGTCTTCATTGGGGTGAAAAAGCAAAGAAATTTCATCGCTTTGGGTATAGGCATAAATGATACGAAAACCTACCGTCATCAAATGTTCGGTGGTGGTTAGCATGGCTTGATGAAATCGGTCATCAAAGGGTCGGTTTAATTGCCAAACATCATTGGTCTTTTTGGTGAAATTCCTCCCATCTAAACGCACCACAATATAAATGTTGGGTAATACAAAAGTATCGTGTAAGGTTTCGTATTGGCGTAATCGTTTATCTAAGTCATCAAATCGCACGTTTGTTCCTGTATTATAAAATCACCACAAATGTTTTGTACCACATAGATTTTATCAAAGCCTTCGGCAAAAGTTGGTTTGGTTAATTGTTTGGCAACCGATTTTAATCCCACTTCTGGAATTTTTGCTTTTCCGATTCTTTGTTGATTATTGAGCCTTGCCACATCAAAAGGAACATCAAAATAATAAGCAATTATTTGAAAATGATGGGATTTTGCTGGGGTGATGTATGTTTCCCTAACGCTTGGGGTGGGATTGGTTTTATCAATGACGGTGGGGGTTTTGCTACACAAGCAAGCGTCAAACAGTAGTCGTTCACGATGGCGAGTTTTTAGCATATCGCCATTTAAACGAATGTGAGTATCGGACAGGTATTTTTTATAAAATGTGGATTTGCCAGACCCTTGTAAACCGATAAAAATAACAAGTTCCATGATGGCTTATGTTTGGCTGTTGTTGGGATTGTCTTTTTCGGTGATGATGTCTGCATTGGGATCGCCAAAGCTTAAAATGTCGGCAAAATTTGGTTGTACTTTTAATAAAAGCTGTTCTTTTTTAACATCTGCGCTATTGACTTGCGCTTTTTTTAGATAATCTTTAAAACTTTGTGGAAACCAGCGCCCAACTTCCAAATAAATAAAATTGCCTTTATATTCTATAAAGGGCAGTCCTTTTAATTTTGGCGAAAGACTTAATAAAAAAGGCAGGGGATCTTTTTTGAGCAGTGTGCGATAAGTCTTGATGGCAAATTTGATGGCTGGCGTTTTCCACCATGATGTGGCATAAAGTTCTATGATGTCGGTATCGCTGATTTGTTCAAAAACCAGACGCTGTACATGGCGATCAAGGCGAATTTGAGTTAATTTAAAATTACTGGCGACGGACAAATGTAGCCCAAGCAGTTTTGCGGTACAATAAAGCCTTAACTGATCATCGGATAATTCCAAATGCAAATCCAATAATAAGCCAACATTTTTGACAATAAAGCGATTTAAGGCATCATTGACTTGTTCTTGACTTAAGGTAACCAGTATTTCATCAACCAAAGTATCGGCGGTGGTGGCATAACTGTGCTTGATTTTGCCAAGCGTGTTTTGCCAACCAGAAAACAAACCTTCCAATAAAGCCTTTGTGGTGTTGTCATACGCCAAAGTATCGTTGTTCATGCCGCTGCCTTTTTGTTATAGGCTTTCGCCTTGCCATAAGTCTTCTATGGTTTCTCGCTGTCTGATGATGCGGTGTGTGCCGTGATCGCATAAGATTTCGGCAGGTCTGGGGCGGCTGTTGTAGTTACTTGCCATCACAAAGCCATACGCCCCTGCACTCATGACCGCCAACACATCGCCCACGTCTATGCCAAGCAGACGATCTTTACCCAAAAAGTCGCTAGATTCGCACACCGAACCGACGATATCCCAAGGCAATACAGGGTGGGTTAAGTCAAGACTGCAAGGCAAAATCGCCATTTGTGATTCATAAAGGGCGGGGCGAATTAATTCACTCATGGACGCATCTACCACGGCAAAGTTTTTGCTGTCGGTGGGTTTTAATACATCAACAGAAGTTAAAAGCACACCAGCATTGGCACTGATGTTTCTGCCGGGTTCTAAATGCAAACCCAGTCCATATTTTTTTTGTAACGCCGTTAATTTGGGTAAAAGTACACCCGCAAACTCATGCACGCTGACGGGGTTTTCGTCTATATAACGCACACCCAAACCACCGCCCAAATCAATATGCTGTAAAGGAATGTCCAGTTTGAATAATTCGTCAATCAGTTCAATGAGTTTGTCTAAAGCGTCAACAAAAGGCGTGGTGTCCAAAAGCTGTGAACCAATATGACAGTCAATACCGATAATTTGTAAATTAGGCAGACGTTTGGCAAGTTGGTAAGCGCTGATGGCAAGTTCATGACTGATACCAAATTTGTTGTTTTTCATGCCTGTGGAAATGTAGGGGTGCGTTTTTGCGTCCACGTCGGGATTAATGCGTAAGGCGATGGGGGCGACTTTGCCAAGTTTGTGGGCGACAGCGTTGATGAGCTCAAGTTCGCTGATGGCTTCTACATTAAAACAGCCGATACCTGCATTTAGGGCGGTTTCTATGTCTAGGGCGGTTTTGCCAACACCAGAATAGACGATTTTTTTGGCGTTTGCGCCTGCTTTTAAAACCCTTGCCAGCTCGCCCACAGAGACGATGTCAAAGCCTGAACCTGCCTTGGCAAACACCCCAAGCACCCCAAGATTGGAATTTGCTTTGACCGCATAACAGATTTGTACGTCTTTTAAGTTGGCAAAGCTTTCTACATAAGCACGATAATTGGCAAGTAGGGCATTTTTGCTATAGACGTATAAGGGCGTGCCGTAGGTTTTGGCTAATGTTTTTGCGCTGACACCATCAATGGTTAATTGACCGTCCACATATTCTATAAAGGGCAAAGCGCTTGTTAGGGTCAAAGGGTCAATATATAAGCCATCATCAATCATATGTCCGGCAGGCACAAAAGTCATCTTAATCTCACAAATGCAGGCAATAAACCGTTTATTTTAGCGAAAATGCAGTAAATTTACCATGATTTTTTGTTAAGGGCTTGTCGTGATGGGGAATTTTGTTTGCCATGCTTAATTTGCTGTGTAAATTTTGTGTTAGAATATTATTTTTGTGTTTATTTAAATTTTAATATTCATGCAAACCGCCAATTTGACTTTTGCCGATAAATTTCAGGCGTGGCTACAATTAACCCGTTTTGACAAACCTATCGGCACGGAGCTTTTGTTATATCCTACGTTGTGGGCGTTGCTTCTTGCTCATCAAAGTGTGGGTGTGTCGTCCAAATTGCCAAGCTTGCCCAGTGCCAAATTGGTGGCAATTTTTGCCATTGGGGCGGTGCTGATGCGAGCGTCGGGCTGTGCCATCAATGATTTTGCCGATCGCCATGTTGATGGCAAAGTAGAACGCACCAAACACAGACCTTTGGCAAGTGGACGACTGTCCGCCAAAGCTGCGGTCATGACTTTTGTGGGGCTGTCGCTGTTGGCAGCCAGTTTGTTGATTTTTTTGCCTGTACAAGTGTTTTATTGGTCGCTGATTGCGGTGGCATTGGCGTTTATTTATCCTTTTATGAAGCGTTATACGCATTTTCCGCAAGTGGTACTGGCGATGGCGTTTGGTTGGGCGGTGCCAATGGCGTATGTGGCAACGCTTGGCACGGTAGATGTGTATGGCTGGCTTGTGTTTTTTGCTTATATGTGTTGGACGGTGGCATACGACACGCAATACGCCATGTGCGACCGTAATGACGACCTAAAAATCGGGGTCAAATCCACAGCCATCTTTTTTGGGCATTTTGATGTGGCGATGATCATGCTGTTGTTATTGGCATTTTTTGTCATTATGTCGTATGTGCTTTATCATTATTTTGCTCATGCGTTGGGGTTTATGCCTGTTTTGGCGATGCTACCTGTTTTGGTGATGATTGGGTGGCAATATGGACAAATCCGCCATCGTGAACGTTTGGCGTGTTTTGGGGCATTTTTGGCAAATGCGTGGGTGGGGCGTTATGTGCTCCTGTTGGTGTTTGGCTGCTGTTTGGCGGTGGGGTATTGAGATGGTGGGTGTTTGTCAATGCTACTTTGTTAATGCCCCTTTGTCATGCTTATCCCCTAACTTTGGATTTGTGATATATCAGTGATGGGGTATTGTGTGCATTTGTTTTCTTAAAATTTGGCGAATTTGGCAAGGTGTTTTTAAATTTTGAACCCATACGCACCAAACATTTATGCACAAAAAATTTTTGCCAAAGAAAAAATCCCAATCTAACAAGATTGAGATTCTTTAATATGGTGCCCGGAGCCGGACTTGAACCGGCACGCTCAAAAGAGCGAGGGATTTTAAATCCCTTGTGTCTACCAATTTCACCACCCGGGCGTATCATCATGGAGGCTGAGGTCGGAATCGAACCGGCGTACACGGAGTTGCAGTCCGCTGCATGACCACTCTGCCACCCAGCCTTAATGTGGGTGCTATGATAACAAAAAATTGCCAAAATGCAAGCGTTATTTTTAAAATTTTTCAAAAATTTGCCAAAACCCAAGAAAAATCCTTGCTTTGTTCACACTTTTGGCGAAAAGTCAAGGCGGTGCATGGGTGTTTTTCCCAAGAAAAATTACCGTAGGGTTCAAGTAATTTAAGCGCAAACTGGTTATAATATGGGATCTTTAATTATATGTCATTATTTGTCTGTTTTTTGTACATATTGTATAGGAATGGATAAACTTGTCATCAGTAAGACGGATTATTTTATTTCATTTGATAAGACGACCGATGTCTTTTAATAAAACTCCAAAGGTTTTGTATGAAACTAAGTTTACGAGCGTTCAGTATTGCACTGATTTTAGCAACTGGCGTATTTGCAATTGGTTGTAATAAACAAGAAACCAAAGAGCAGACTGCTGCCGCCCAACAACAAATGCCCCCCACAACAGTTGATGTACAGATAGTTGAACTGTCTCATGTGCCATTAATGCAGTCGTTTGCCGGACGTGTGGTGGCGGTAGAAACTTCCGAAGTGCGTCCACAAGTCAGCGGTATTGTAGATGCGGTGCTGTTCAAGGAAGGCAGTTATGTCAAAAAAGGACAAGAATTATACCGTATTAACCGTGATAATTATGTCAGCGCTGCCAATACCAGTTTGGCTGCCATTGCTACGGCTGAAGCAAGTTTGGTCAGCGCCAAAGCCAGTCTTGCCGCCCAAGAAGCCACTTTGGCGCAAGCCCGTGCCGATTTGGCTCGTGTGGAAGGGTTGGTCGGTATTGACGCTGTTTCTAAGCAATTATATGACCAATACAAAACCGCCGTCAAGACCGCCCAAGCCAATGTTGAAGCCGCCCGTGCTACAGTAGAGCAAGCCAATGCCGCCATCAACAGCGCCAAAGCCAACCATGACGCCAGTCGTTTGGATATGAGCCGTACGGTGGTTAGAGCCCCCATTTCTGGTAGAATCAGCATTTCTTCGGTAACGGCAGGGGCGCTGGTTTCTGCTTCACAAGCCACGCCTTTGGCGACCATTTCTCGCACTGATGCGGTGTTTGTGGACATTCAGCAGTCATCATCAGAGCTATTAAAACTGCGTCAGCAACTGACTTCAGGAAAAGCATCACAAGGCACGGCAGACGTGCAAATTGTTTTGGAAGATGGCGAAGCGTATCCGATGATTGGGCGACTTGCCTTGGCTGATGCCAAAGTAGAGCAAAGCACAGGCGCAATCACACTGCGTGCGGTATTTCCCAACCCTGATGGCGTACTTATCCCTGGTATGTATGTCAATGCCAATTTGATTCAGTCCGTTGCTCCTAATGCTGCACTCTTACCACAAACGGCAGTTACTTTAACGCCAAAAGGTGAAGCGCAAGTCTTTGTGGTCAATGCCGAGAAAAAAATTGAAGTACGCAACGTCAAAACATCAGGAACGTTTAACGGTCAATGGGTGGTTACCGAAGGCTTAGTAACGGGTGATGCGGTGGTTGTGATGGGCGGTGCCAAAGTAAAAGCCGATCAAGCGGTAGAAGTGCGAGTGCTTCCCCCTACTGGCGCACAGCAATCTACAGAAGGCAATGCAGAAGGTGCAAGCACACCCCAAGCCGAAACCCAACAGCAAAGCACCCCTGCGCAGTCAAGCCAAGCCCAAGCAGGACAAAACAGCGTCATGGCACCTGCCCAACAAGCGCCACAGGCACAAACTGCCCCCACTCAAGGCGCACAAGCCAACACAGCCCCTGCAAATGGCGCTGACGAAGCTCAGGCGGAAGCAGAAGCGATGGCTGATGGCGCAGAACAAGGTCAATAGGAGCGTTCATGTCTAAATATTTTATTGAGCGTCCAATTTTTGCATGGGTCATTGCCATTTTGATCATGTTGATTGGGGTGATCTCAGTCATCAATTTGCCAATTTCGCAGTATCCACAAATTGCGCCGCCCACCGTCTCAATCAGTGCCACTTACCCTGGTGCTGACGCTCAAACGGTTGAAAACTCGGTAACTCAGGTCATTGAGCAACAAATGAAAGGCTTGGACGGCATGATGTATATGTCATCTAGCTCTTCGGCAACAGGGGCGGCGTCCATCACGCTGACCTTTGAAAGTGGCACAGATCCAGACATCGCACAAGTGCAAGTACAAAATAAGCTACAAGCAGCGACCAGTTCACTGCCAGAAGCGGTACAGCGTCAAGGCATTACCGTCTCAAAGTCGTCCAGCGACTTTTTGATGGTGGCGGCGTTTGTGTCTGAAGATGGTAGCATGACCCGTTCGGACATTGCCGACTACCTAAACTCAAACATCGTGGATTCTATCAGCCGTGTAGAAGGTGTGGGTAACGTCAATGTGTTTGGCTCACCATACGCCATGCGAATTTGGCTTGATCCTGACAAATTGCGTGCTTATAACTTAATGCCTTCTGATGTGTCAGCTGCTATCCAAAGCCAAAACGTACAGGTGTCGGCAGGTCAGCTGGCGGCAGCGCCAAGCAACACCGAGCGTCAAGTCATCAACGCAACTGTCGGGGTGCAAAGCTACTTGCAAACACCTGAAGAGTTTCGCAAGATTTTGGTGAAGACTGACACTACAGGCGCTCGTGTGTATTTGGGCGATGTGGCAACGGTAGAATTGGGCAGTCAAGATTATTCATCGGACTCACGCTTTAATGGCAAGCCTGCGGCAGGTTTGGCAGTCATGCTTGCCACAGGTTCTAACGCCTTGGAAGTTAGAGAAGCTGTTGGCGCTCGTCTTGATGAGTTGGCAAAAAACTTACCAAAAGGACTGGCGATTGAAGTGCCATACGACACCACACCTTTTGTGCGTTTGTCCATCACGCAGGTGGTGCATACCTTACTTGAAGCCGTGGGCTTGGTGTTTGTGGTCATGTTCTTGTTTTTGCAAAACTGGCGTGCGACCATCATTCCAACACTGGCGGTGCCTGTGGTGATTTTGGGGACGTTTGCGGTATTGGCGTTCTTTGGCTATAGCATTAATATTTTGACCATGTTTGCCATGGTGCTTGCCATCGGTCTTTTGGTGGACGATGCCATCGTCGTGGTAGAAAACGTAGAGCGTATTTTAGAAGAAGATCCAAACATTTCTGTCAAAGACGCCACCATTTTATCCATGAAAGAAATCAGTAAAGTGGTCATTGGTATTGCGCTGATTTTGTCGGTGGTGTTTGTACCGATGATTTTCTTTGGTGGTTCAACGGGGGTGATTTATCGTCAGTTTGCGGTTACGCTGATTACCAGTATGACCTTGTCAGCGGTGGTTGCGCTCATTTTTACACCTGCACTGTGTGTAACCATCTTAAAGCGTGGTGCGCACAAAGACATTCAAACCCAAAAAGGCTTTTTTGGGTGGTTTAACCGAGCTTTTTATAAAGCCAGTCAAAAATATGAAAGCTTTGTGGGCAAGGCTTACAGTGCCAAATTTATCTTTGTGTTGATGTATGCTGCCTTACTTGGGGCGCTTGGTTATACCTTTATGAAATTGCCAAGCTCCTTTGTACCCGAAGAAGACCAAGGGGCAGTCATGACGTTGGTACAGCTACCAGCAGGTTCAACCTTGGATCAAACCAGTGCAGTCATGACCAAAGTGGCGGATTATTATCAAACCCAAGAAAAAGATAACATTGTGTCTGTCTTTACCATTTCAGGATTTAGCTTTATGGGTAGTGGGCAAAACATGGGTATGTCCTTTGTGATGCTCAAAGACTGGGGTGAGCGTGAAGGCAAAGATCGCACCGCTCAGGCAATCGTCAAGCGTGCCATGGCGATGAATGTGATGATTCCTGAAGCAAAATTGGTGTTCCCGATGGCACCCCCTGCCATTCAAGGTTTTGGTAACTCCAGTGGTTTTGATTTGCAATTACAAGACATCGGCGGTATTGGGCATGACAAACTGCTTGAAGCACGCAATATGCTGATGGGTATGGCAATGCAAAGTCCTGATGTGATAGGTAGCATTCGTCCCAACGGTCAAGAAGACGCCCCCAAACTTAAACTGGACATTAACAGAGAGCAGGCAGCCGCCTATGGACTGTCCATGTCAAACATCAATGCCACCATTGCACAGGCGTGGGGAAGTAGCTATATCAATGACTTTATTGACAGGGGTCGTATCAAAAAAGTGTATATGCAAGGTAATGCTGACAGCCGTATTGTTCCTGAAGACATCGGCAAATGGTATGTGCGCAACAACAGTGGTGATATGATTAGCTTTAGCGCTTTTGCCACCAGTCGTTGGGAATATGGTAGCCCAAGTTTATCACGTTATAATGGTTTATCCGCCATGTCGCTGACAGGTTCTGCCGCTGAAGGCAAAAGTACGGGTGAAGCGATGGCAGCGATAGAGTCCATGGTGGCGAAGCTGCCTGAAGGGGTAGGTATTGAATGGACGGGCTTATCATTAGAAGAGCGCAAATCCAGTGGTCAAGCCCCGATACTGTATGCCATTTCTATCGTGGTGGTATTCTTGTGTTTGGCAGCGCTGTATGAAAGCTGGTCAATTCCGTTTTCGGTACTGCTTGTGATTCCGCTTGGGGTCTTGGGTGCGGTGCTATTGACGGCATTTAAGGGTTTATCCAACGACGTGTATTTGCAAGTGGGGCTTTTGACCGTGGTAGGTTTGTCCGCCAAAAACGCCATTTTGATCATTGAATTTGCCAAAGAAATCCAAGAATCAGGCAAATCACTCAAAGAAGCGGTAATGACGGCGGCACGTATGCGTTTACGTCCCATCATCATGACATCTTTGGCGTTTGGGGTGGGGGTTGTGCCCTTGTATGTTGCCACAGGCGCAGGCTCGGGCAGTCAAAATGCAGTTGGTACAGGCGTACTTGGTGGGGTGATCAGTGCAACCATACTTGGGGTATTCTTTATTCCGATGTTCTATGTGTGGGTGCGTACCTTATTCCCTTTAAAAACGCCTAAAGTGGACACCACAGCGCCAGTCGTTGATCTGGAAAAACAGCCTTAGGAGAAATTATGAATATCAAGTCAGTTGGTCGCTTATTTACAGTATCGGCTTTGGTGGCTAGCTTGGCGGCGTGTCATACCATTCCGCCTAAAGCACCAGAACAAGTGGTTGCCACGCCCAATGTGCCCCTTGAAAAAAGCTTTGAAGTTTTGGACACTGAAACCGTCAGTATCCCAGAAAATCCCAGTGTTGCAGGAATGCGTTGGCAGGATTTTTATACCGACACCAAACTAAAAGCATTGATTGAGCTTGGACTTGCCAATAACAAAGACTTACAATCGGCGGTTTTGGCAATCCAAAGTGCCAGAGCAAAGTATCAGATTGCTCGTGCTGACGGTCTGCCTGCCGTGGGTTCATCGGCTTCGGCAAGTCGTTCAGCCAGTGCCATGGATCGTAATTCAGGGGCAAGTTATAGCGTTGGGCTTGCCATGTCAAATTATGAGCTTGATTTGTGGGGCAAGGTCGCTGAAGCCAAAGAAGCCGCTTTGCATACTTATCTTGCCAGTAATGCCAGTAAAGATGCGGTGCAAATTTCTTTGATTTCTAGCATTGCTCAAGGGTATGTCAATCTAAGCTATGCCATTGCCCAAAGACAACTGGCGGTAGAGACGCTCAAAACCCGTGAGCATTCTTTGATGATCACCAAAAAACGCTTTGCCGCAGGGATTGATGCCAAAAACCCAAGTTTGCAAGCCGAAGCATCACTAGAAAGCGCCAAACACAAGAATACCACCACGAT
>JBHAZZ010000129.1:0-10146 GCA_041781275.1 Moraxella sp. | reverse complement strand
GGCGCACTCATTGCTTTGTATGAGCACAAAGTCTATGTGATGAGTGTGCTGTGGGGGATTAACCCCTTTGACCAGTGGGGTGTGGAAGTGGGCAAAGTGATGGCAAACAGTGTGTTTGACGCCCTAAACGATGGCAAGGCGGACGGCTTTGATGGCTCAACCAATGCTTTGCTTGCCAAGATTTTGCAGGCTCAAAGCGTATAAGGGGGCGCATGATGACTGATTCAATCCTGCTTATCGGCTGTACCAATGAGTCCATCAATACTGCCATTTGGCTGGCCAGTCTGAACAAATCGGCGCAACTCTTGGCTGATGAAGGCAGTGTTGCGCACACATTGGCAAGTTATAAATTTGACCATCAAATGTCGGCGCTTTGGCAAATGTACATCCAAACAGGGCAAATCACCGTGGTGAAATCGCCAAATGCTGCTACTTATGTGTGGCTGTTTTTGGACGCACAAGGCGTAGATGAGTATTTGCCATCATTATTTGATACGACAGCTCAAGTTATCTTAAGTGGTTCGGTAGCTATAGGCGATGTGGCAACTTTGGCAAATCAGTTTACTACCGACCATGTCTGCTATGCGCCCTTTGTATTTATGAAAGATGGTACAGGCTTTGGTTCGCTGTCGTCGCCTGATTTGGTGCTCATTGGTGAAAAGCACATGGGCTGCCATCAAAGTAATGCACTGCTGCTTAACTTGCTTGCTCGCAGTGAAAAACGGTTTATTGATGATATTCATACCATAGAATTTGCACGTTCTAGTATCATGGCGATGCTTGCCACACGCTTAAGTTTTATGAATGAAATGGCACGCCTTGCCGATGCCAGTGGCGTGGACATCAAAAAAGTCCAATCCATTTTAAGCAAAGACAAACGCATTGGCAAAGACTATTTGTCGGCAGGGTGGGGCTTTGGTGGTCAAACTTTGCCAAGTGAAGTGGCGTTACTCGATAAGTTTTTTCAAAAAAAGCAGGTGCGTAGCCAGTTATTATCCACGGTGGTAAATATCAATGAAGACCAAAAAGAGCTGATTTTCCGTAAATTTTGGCGCTATTTTGATGGCTTTATTGACCATAAATCGGTGATGATTTGGGGGGCGGGGTATCGTGCGGGCACGGGGCTGACGGTCAATTCTGCCATTCATCCACTACTGAAACTGCTTTGGTCGTACCATATCAAAACCACCATTTATGCGCCTAATGCAGGGTTTGAGCTGTCGCAGTTTTACGCCGATCAGCCATTGATGACCTTGGTGGACGATCCTTATTTATTATCAAACGTGGACGCACTGTTTGTGTTAAACTGGTCGGGGGCTATACCGCCCAACTTAGACGAACTCAATCAATTTTCCATGCCAATTTTTGATGCCAAAAATGTCTTTAGTGATAAGATGATTGCCAAATTAACCAGCGATTATCAAGGTATCGGGCGAAATTTTAGTCAATGAGAATGATGATGAAAAAAATCTTAGTAACAGGTGGCGCAGGCTATATTGGTTCACATACATTAATTGAATTGATGGCCGCAGGGTTTGTGCCTGTTGTTTATGACAATTTGTCCAATTCAAGCCCTGTGGCGCTTGAGCGAGTGGCGCAAATTACAGGGCGGTCTGTAGAATTTATTTTGGGTGATGTGTTAGACAAAGCGCTGCTTGCCAAAACTTTTGCCGAGCATGAATTTTTTGCGGTGATTCATTTTGCAGGGCTAAAAGCGGTGGGCGAATCAGTGGCAAAGCCTGTCAAATATTACCAAAATAACGTGGCAGGAACGCTTAATTTGCTTGAAGTCATGCAAGAATATGGGGTCAAAAATTTCGTATTTTCATCATCGGCGACCGTCTATGGCGATCCTGAAATGTTGCCCATCGTAGAAAGCGCCAAACGTTCTTGCACCAATCCGTACGGACAATCTAAGCTGACGGTAGAGTACATTTTAGAAGATTTAGCAAAAGCCGACAGTGCGTTTAATATCGTTTCTTTGCGTTATTTTAACCCCATTGGCGCGCACGAAAGCGGCTTAATTGGTGAAGACCCCAGCGACATTCCCAATAATTTAATGCCTTATATCAGTCAAGTGGCGGTGGGTAAATTACAAAAACTGTCCGTTTTTGGTAATGATTATGACACCATCGACGGTACAGGCGTGCGTGATTATATTCATGTGGTGGATTTGGCAAAAGGTCATGTGGCGGCTTTGGAATATATTGTTAAGCAAGCCGATACCCGTTTGGGTTTTTGCCCTGTTAATCTAGGTACGGGTAATGGCACGTCGGTGCTACAGCTTGTGGATGCTTTTGTGAGCACTACGGGACAAAACGTGCCTTATATCATCACAGACAGACGTGCAGGCGATGTGGCAAGCTGCTATGCCAGTAGTGACAAAGCTTATGAGTTGTTCGGTTGGACGGCGCAATATGACATTGACAGAATGTGCGTGGATACTTGGCGCTGGCAAAGCGGCAACCCCAATGGGTATCGGAGCGTTAGTTAATGACCAAACAATACATTCTAGCCAGCAACAACCGTGGTAAACTGGCTGAATTTCAAGCACTGTTTGATCGGGCAAATTTGGGCGTGCAAATCATCACTCAAGGCGATTTGGGTATCGGCGATGCCATAGAAAATGGCTTAAGTTTTGTGGAAAATGCCCTAATCAAAGCCCGTCATGCCAGTCGTATGAGCGGGCTGCCTGCCATTGCTGATGACAGTGGACTGTGCGTACCGATTTTGGGCAATGCCCCTGGGATTTATTCGGCACGCTATGCAGGCGTTCATGGCGATGATGGGGCAAATAACGCCAAATTATTAACCGAACTTAAGCCCTATCATGACAAAGGCGATGTCGTGCCTGCGTTTTTTGTTTGTGTGCTTGCTTTGGTGCGTCATGCCGATGACCCACTACCCATCATCGCTCAAGGGCTTTGGCAAGGGCAAATCACCCAAAACCCTAGGGGCGAAAACGGTTTTGGCTATGATCCTTTATTTTTTGTGCCAGCGCTGAACAAAACCAGTGCCGAACTGGACAAAGCCACCAAAAACGCCCTAAGTCATCGGGGTCTTGCCATGCAAGCGCTGCTTAACAAGCTGTGATGCTTTTTTGTTGTAATTTTAATAGAATAAAGATATACTGTTGGCTTTTGCGTTTTCGCACATTTTGTGTGCGTCCAGATTTTAGCATTTGTTAGGGCGTGTTGGCGTTTCAAATTTGCTCCAAACTTACGATAAATCGCCAGATTTTTTTAGAAGATAAATGTAAGTGATTGAAATATCAAGACATCTATCAACACCAAAAATCCAGATTTGCCGTTTTGGGACAACGATGATTTAAAATGCTTGTTTAAGTCAATCTTGGATTGAAATGCCATCCACTTACACCCCTAGCCGAATTTAGATAAAGGTGAATCCATGAGTAATTTAGACGTTGCCGTTAATGTCATTTCTGACAAAGAAACCCAATTAACCGTTAAAGTGCCAGTTGGTACAATTCAAAGCAAGGTAGAAGGTCGCATTCGTAGCCTTGCTAAAACCGCCAAAATTGACGGATTTCGTAAGGGCAAAGTGCCTGTATCACACATTCGTGCCCAATATGGCGCAGGCATTCAACAAGAAGTCATCAATGACGTGATTCGTGATACCGTTTTTGAAGCCATGAGCGAACAAAAAGTGCGTGCCGTTGGCGTGCCTAGCATTGATGATGTTAAGCTTGAAAACGACTTTTTGGTGTATCAAGCCACTGTAGAAACTTTCCCAGAAGTAGAAGTAAAAGGGCTTGGCGAGATTGAAGTAGAACGCCAAGTAGCAAGCGTCTCTGATGAAGACGTGGACGTGATGATTGAAAACCTACAAAAACAGCGCCAAACCTACGAAACCAAAGACGGTGCGCTAGAAGATGGCGACCAAGCGTTGTTTGATTTTGAAGGCTCTATTGACGGCGAAAAATTTGAAGGCGGCACTGCCAGCGATTATACGCTTGTGATTGGTTCAGGTCGTATGATTCCAGGGTTTGAAGACGGCATGAAAGGCATGAAAGCAGGTGAAGAAAAAACCATCACTGTAACTTTCCCAGAAGATTATCAAGCCGAAAACCTAAAAGGCAAAGAAGCACAATTTAAAATCAACGTCAAAGAAGTCAAAGCAGCCAAATTGCCTGAACTGAACGAAGAATTTTTTGAATTGTTTGGCGTAAAAGAAGGCGGTTTGGACAAACTAAAAGCAGACGTACGCAAAAACATGGAGCGTGAAGTCAAAAACGCAGCACGCAACCAAATCAAACAAGCGGCGTTTGATGCACTGCTTGAAAAAAATGAATTTGACGTACCAAAAGCCATGCTAGAGCAAGAAATTGAGCGTCAGCGCAACCAAATGATTCAGCGTTTTGCGGCGCAATTTGGCGGTAATACCAGCGGCTTTGACAAGTCCATGCTGCCTGATGAGTTGTTTGAAGATCAAGCGCTGCGTGCGGTGCGTTTGGGCGTTTTGGTTAGCCAGTTGATTGACAAGCAAGGCATCAAAGTGGATCAAGAGCGTGTTACTGCCTTTATCGCCGAAGCTGCCGAAAACTACGAAGATCCCCAAGAAGTGATTGACTACTACACCAACGACAAAGAGCAGCGTGCCAACATTGAGTCGGTGGTATTAGAAGATCAAGTGGTAGAATATGTGGTATCACAAGCTAAAGTAACCCAAAAAGAAGTGAAATACCAAGATTTGCTTGCCAGTACCCAACAAGCGATGATGTAATCATCTCGCCAAAGCCTTAAACGGTTTTGGCACGCAAGGTATAGCACCAAAAATCTACCTATGAATCATGGGTAGATTTTTATTTTAAAAAGACAGACAACCCTTGATGTTGGGGCTGTTTTTCCTTGATGGGTGATTGGTGTTAAAGTTTAGTTTTGGGAACATCAAAGACAGCGGACAAGCGCCCCTAACACCTTTGAAATGTGGTACAATAATTGACATGAAGTTAGGGCGTGTTGGTGTTTTGGGATTATACTCAAAAAATCCAAATCAGCATTTAAGTCAATGGACGTCAGGTGGCAAAGACACCAAAGTAGCCTGTGAGCGACCAATCACCGTTTGATAAGTTTGGCATAAAATAACTTAAGTAGCTGTTTTAATTGATGTCATGCCAAAATATCATCAGTACCCCTAACACAAACAAGTTAAAGTAAAAACAAGGTAATTTATGAGCATTAAGCACAACCCTTATTTTGATCAGTTGGCTGATTTATACCATGCCCCCCAGTCGGCGTTGGTACCGATGGTGGTAGAGCAGTCTGGACGTGGCGAGCGTTCTTTTGACATTTTTTCAAGATTGCTGCGTGAACGGGTGATTTTTTTGACAGGTGAAGTAGAAGATCACATGGCAAACTTGATCGTTGCCCAGCTGTTATTTTTGGAAGCGGACAACGCCGAAAAAGACGTACATTTGTACATCAATTCCCCCGGTGGCGTGGTTACGGCAGGCATGGCGATTTATGACACCATGAATTTTATTACCCCTGACGTTTCTACCATTTGCTTAGGTCAAGCGTGTAGCATGGGATCGTTTTTGCTTTCGGCGGGTGCTAAGGGTAAGCGTTATGCCCTTGCCAATTCTCGTGTGATGATTCATCAGCCACTTGGCGGTTTTCGTGGACAAGCCAGCGACATTGAAATTCATGCCCGTGAAATCATTCAATTAAAAGGCAAACTTAACGAACTGCTTGCCAAACACACAGGACAGCCTGTAGAACGCCTAGAAAAAGACACCGATCGTGATAATTTTATGAGCGCCGAACAAGCGTGCGAATATGGTTTGGTGGATAAGGTGATAGAAAAACGCCCAACCACCAACAATTCTTAAGTTTTTGCCCTGTTTGTACGACAAGCGGGGTTTTTGCTGTTTTAAAATGAGAATTCCATGAGCAATCACGACGATTTAAGCTGCGCTTTTTGTGGCAAAAGAAAAGACCAAGTCAAAAAACTTATCGCTGGCATTGATAATAAAACCAACATTTGTAACGAATGTATCGCTTTGTGTGGCGATATGTTAGATGGCTTAGACATTGATAGCAAAGCCGACAAAGCTGACAAAACCAAAAAAACCCAAAAAGGCGACAAAGCATGGGCGACCGCCATTTTGCCCACCCCCAAAGAGCTGCGAGCGCATTTGGACGAATATGTGATCGGACAAGACGCTGCCAAAAAAGCCTTATCGGTGGCGGTGTACAACCATTATAAACGCCTAAAAGTCAAAGCAAGCGACGATGTGTCCCCCGTAGAGCTTGCCAAAAGTAACATTTTGCTCATCGGCCCAACAGGTTCGGGCAAAACATTGCTTGCACAAACTTTGGCACGACTTTTGGACGTACCGTTTGCGATGGCGGACGCAACCACCTTGACCGAAGCGGGCTATGTGGGCGAAGACGTAGAAAATATCATTCAGCGCTTATTGCAAGTGGCTGATTATGACGTAGAACGCACCCAAAGGGGCATCATTTATATTGATGAAATTGACAAAATCAGCAAAAAAGGCGAAAACGTCTCCATTACCCGAGATGTGTCGGGCGAAGGCGTGCAGCAAGCTTTGCTAAAAATCATTGAAGGCACGGTTGCTAACATTCCCCCGCAGGGCGGACGCAAACACCCCAATCAAGAAATGATTCAAGTGGACACCAGTAATATTTTGATGATTGTCGGTGGGGCATTTGCAGGGCTAGATAAAATCATTGAGCAGCGCACACAAACCACGGGCATTGGCTTTAATGCTTTGGTAAAATCCAAAAAAGAAAGCAAAATCAGTGAGTTATTCCGTGAAGTTGAGCCTGAAGATTTGGTGCGATTTGGGATTATTCCTGAATTTATCGGACGCTTGCCAGTCATGGCGACACTGGACGAATTGGACGAAGAAGCTTTGGTTCAGATTTTGACCGAACCCAAAAACGCCCTAACCAAGCAATACGAATATTTGTTTGAAATGGAAAAGGTCAAACTGTCCTTTGAAACCGACGCTCTGACAGCGATTGCCAAACAGGCGATGAAACGCAAAACAGGGGCAAGGGGCTTGCGTTCCATAATAGAAAACGCCCTGCTTGATACCATGTACGAACTGCCCAGTATGAAAGGTGTTAGCGAAGTGGTGGTAACCGCTGGGGTGATTAACGATGGCGAAAAGCCTGTTTTGAAATAGGAATGTAAATGTATTTATCCAATAAGCCCCAATGTTAGGGGCTTATTTTATTGCTTAAGGCGAATTAAGGGCTATCAAAGGGCTGAGTTGCCACAATCACCGCCATAAAGTCATCGCCCATGTTTTTGTCTTCTTCAAAACTGTACAAAATAATGGTGTCGTCGTTCGTGTTCTTGTAAATTATGTGAGAAATATCCATCAGATCCTGTGCGGTGGGGTCTGATGATATGATATGAACAAGTAATCCTTGAGCATTTTTTACGTTCAGACCGTTTAGCAGTGGTGAGCTTAAGGCGGCTTCGGCAGCTTCGACAGCATAGTCTTCACCGCTGGCACGCCCAAATCCGACACGACCATCGCCAGTTACTGCGGTATGAAGTTCGTTAATATCTATACTAATAAAAGCGTTGGTGGCAAAGGTTGAGATAAGCGCTTGGAAGGTACGGAGTAAGACATCACTGGCGTGATCAAGTAGGTTTTCCCACGGTAAATCGCCATAAATCTTTGTCAGATCATCAAGGTTGATACGAATCACGCTATTGGTGGATTGGGATAATGCCGCTAGGCTATCGTGGGTGGTTTGACACTTTTGCTCTTCAAAGCCGCAGGGCGTGATAACAATCGCTGTACAAGGTATGTCCATGTCTTTGGCGATGTCAGCCATGATGGGAGCGGACACCGTACCTGTCGTGTCGCCCAGATAGACAACAACAAATATTCTGTCATGATCCTGAAATAACGCCCGAATGTCCGCTTCACTTTGTGTCACAAGCTGACGGACAACTTCGGGGGTGGGGTTGATGTCTTGTTGAGCACCAAGCAGTAATTTATGGGGAACATCATGCTGTTGTAACTGCTGAAAATCGGTATCGGCGATGGCAAAGGTGGGTGTATCGTTTGATTGGTGGTGGCTTTGATTAAGTTTTGCCACGGCATGGCTTGCGCTGCCCCCCAAGCCAAGAATAAGAAACTTTGCGGTAGACACGTTGGATTGCTCCGTATTGGTGGTTTGATTTGTATATAGGAATTATATACAGAGTATCAATAATAACATGATTGCTTGGTTATTTTCTATACTTTGTAAAGGTGTGGGTAAATGCTTGGCTGGCTGTGAAACGTATGATAAACCAGTGTTTTTTGGGCTAACTCATGCCAAATATTTCATACAAAAATGGCAAATATAATACGGTTGTTCGTTGAGTTATGTTGTGTTAGTTGCCAAATTTAACCTGTCCATATAAACCTAATAAGCATCGCAAAACACATCAGCACAATCACAGGGCGGATAAATTTTGCCCCGCCTTTGACCACCATGTGCGAACCAAAAAACGCCCCAATGGCTTGTCCTGCCATCATCACCAAACCCACCGTCCATAGCACCTGACCGCCTACAATAAAGAAAATGAGACTTGCGATATTGGTGGCGAAGTTTAGTAGCTTGGCTGTGCCTGTGGCTTGTATCAAATTCATACCACGCAGTGCCACATTGGACAAAGCAAAAAACGTCCCCGTCCCCGGTCCTAGATAACCATCATAAAAGCCAATCAAGGGTACGGCGGTTTTTTGCCAAGTGGCTTGGCTTACTTTTGGACTGCTCTCAAGCTGACCCAAATTGGGAGCAAACAGCGTATATAGTCCCACCCCTGCCACCAAAAAAGGAATGACCACTTTGAGCATATCAGGGGGCGACAGTTGCACCAGCACCGTGCCGACACTTGAGCCAACAAACGCCATGATAAGGGCGGCTTTGATGTCTTTTGGGCGAACCACGCCCTTTTTTATCATGGTAACGCTTGCCGAAAACGACCCTGCGCACGCTTGTAATTTGTTGGTGGCAAGGGTAGCGATGGGCGGCACGCCCGATAACAGCAGCGCAGGAATGGTCAAAAGTCCGCCACCGCCTGCCATCGCATCCACAAAGCCAGCCAGCATTGCCACCATAAAAAGCAGTGCCAATATGTTCACACCCAAGCTAATATCCATAACCACCTTGTAAAACCTGCCAAAATAGCAAAAAAGGCTTTATTATACGCCTATTTTTTGATACATTGGAGATAAATCATAGGACACTTGGGTAGTTGCCTATTACAAATCTTATCTTGCCACTCAAAAAAAGACCAAGTTTGGCACACCCACAATAGCACCATAGGATTTTTTTCATGCTACTGACACGTATCAGACAATTTTTGGCACTTGAGATTGCAGGAGGTGTGATTCTTGCACTTGCCGCCATTCTTGCCATGATTGTTGCCAATTCTCCCCTCAAAGACTTATATCATGCCTTTATTCATGCGCCTGTGGTGGTGCAGATTGGCGCTTTTGAAGTTGCCAAAGATGCCCATCAGTGGATTAATGATGGCTTGATGGCAATCTTTTTTTTCTTGGTGGGACTTGAGCTTAAGCGAGAGGCATTGGTAGGTGAGCTATCAGACATTAAACAGATTTTGCTCCCTGCCTTGGCTGCTATTGGCGGTATGATTGTGCCTGCACTGATTTATGCAGGACTCAACTACAACAATCCTACCAATTTGGCAGGCTGGGCAATCCCTGCTGCCACAGACATTGCTTTTGCTCTGGGGGTATTGAGTCTGCTTGGTAGCCGCGTTCCCAATGCTCTAAAGGTGTTTTTGGTATCCATTGCCATCTTTGATGACTTGGGGGCGATTGTCATCATTGCGCTCTTTTACACCAGTGATTTATCCTTGATGTCACTGATGATTGCGCTGGCGTGTTTGCCGCTGTTATATTTATTAAACAAAATGAATGTCGTGCGCCTCACACCTTATTTATTAATTGGCTTAGTGATGTGGGCAGCTTTGTTAAAATCAGGGGTGCACGCCACCTTGGCAGGGGTGACATTGGCACTATTTATTCCGCTACGCAACCTTCATGACCCTGAACACTCCCCTCTTGAAGAGTTAGAGCATGACTTGCACAATACCGTAGCATTTGGCATTTTGCCCTTATTT
>JBHAZZ010000128.1:0-5794 GCA_041781275.1 Moraxella sp. | reverse complement strand
TACCGCAAAGCCATCGGCAATCGCATTTTTGGTTGTGATGACTGTCAGCTAATTTGCCCGTGGAATAAATACGCCAAACTTTCTGCTGTCAGCGACTATGCCCCACGCCACAAGCTAGACACCTTAAGTCTTTTGGACATTTGGGCATGGAGCGAAGATGAGTTTTTGCAAAAAAGTGAAGGTTCGCCCCTACGTCGTACAGGCTATGTGGGGCTTTTAAGAAACACCGCCATCGCCCTTGGCAACAGTCGTCCATCAGACAAAAAGGCGGTACTAAACGCCCTATCGGCACGACTGGGAGAGCATGAACTGTTAGATGAACACATCGTTTGGGCGATGAATGAACTGTCTTAGATTTTTTGTTTGCGCAATGTTGATGACAAAATACCCATCAATTCTCGATATTTGGTAACCGTGCGCCGTGAAATGCTGATGCCTTGAGCTTCTAAAGCTTTGGTGATGTTGGCGTCTGACAAAGGTTTTTTGGGGTTTTCGTTTTGGATCATTTCACGAATTTTGGCGCTGATGGCGGTGGACGACACATCACCTTCTTCACTGCCGACGCTGGAAGAAAAGAAATATTTTAAAGAAAACAGACCCTTAGGGGTGAACATGGTTTTATTGGTGGTCAGGCGTGAAACGGTGGATTCGTGTAGTCCCACTTCGGTTGCCACGTCTTTAAGGGTCATTGGCACCATCGCCTGAGCCCCTTCTTCAAAAAACGCCTGCTGACGGTGCACGATACACGTTGCCACTTTTAATAAGTTTTGATTGCGCTCTTCAATGCTGCGGATAAACAATCGAGCGTCGGTCAAATGCTCTTTTAGATATATATTATCGGGACTTTCATCGCCCTTTTTGATAAGACTGGCGTATTCTTGATTAATTTTTAGACTTGGCAAAACATCAGGATTTAAAATCACCCGCCATGCCGATGTTTCGTCCTTGTTGCTGGCTGATTTTTTGTGATAAGCGCCGTTTTTACAATCCAAAGCAATTACCAGCACATCAGGCACATCTACCACGTCATCGCTTTGTCCTTGCTCTTTGTAGAACTCGGACGCAGGTTCAGGGTTTAAGGTGCGAATCACCGCCATCGCCCCTTTGATTTCGTCCACGTCCAAATCGGTGGCTTGCATGAGTGCCTTGATGTTGTTATTTTCCAAATAAGTGGTCGCCGATAGCACCATATACGCTTCATCAGCAAATGGCAAAAATGGGTTTTCTTGAATCAGTTCATTGAGCTGTAATCGCAAACATTCCGCCAAATCACGAGCCCCCACACCTGTTGGCGAACAATCTTGTATGCTACGCAGTACGGATAAAATATTTGCAGGGGTGATTTCTTGTTCCCATTGATAAAACGAAGCCATCAGCGTCAAACTTTGGTGCAATTCGTCCATATTTAGACGAATATAGCCCATGTCGTCCATGCCATCAATCAAATAATCGGCGATGATTTTGTCGTTTTGTGATAGTCGTTTAAAATTCATCTGCCAACGCACATGATCTTGAATGGTGGTCTCGGTCGCCCCCAAAAAATCGGGACTGTCTTCATCTTTGTGTGAGTGCACCGAAAACTCACCATCATAATCCAATTCTGGTGAATATACGTTCTCCCAATCGCTGTCTGTGGCGCTGTCATCTAACCCACTTTGTGATAATTTATCAAAACTGTCGCTATAATCGGTGTCATCGCCAAAGCCATCATCGCCATTGCCAGTATTGAGTTTGCTTTGCCAAGAGTTGTCTGTCCAGTCATCTAGCGACAATTCGTCCCCACCTGCCACATCAAAACTTTCAAACTCTTCGTCCACACGCTCAAGCATGGGATTGCTATCTAGTTTTAACTGCACTTCCTGCTCAAGTTCAAGATGGGATAATGCAAGCAAACGAATTGCTTGTTGCATTTGTGGTGTAAGTTTTTGCGATGTACTTAGATTAACACCCAGACCAAATGACACACTCATAAAAAATTAACCCAATCAAATGAATAAATTGACTAAAAAACACACAAATAACCCAAGGTCATCTATTATCCATCAACAGATGATAAATGTTTATTTTTTCTATGTACTATTTTGGCATATTTTTTGCAAAATTTCACATAAAAGTTGCGTGGTTGTTGTATTTTTATCGGCAAATCTTAACCGTTTGTTCCAAAAATCAGTAGCCATAGGCGACAAACGGATAAATAAATACCCTGAAAATAATTTTTGCTTAAGTTTTAATCATATTTTTTATTGACAATAAAACACAAAATCATAACATAAACATAAATAAAAAACACAAAATCCAAACATAAATATCTTATTCCCCAAAACAATACCCAAAGCCCAAAAAAATCCATTACAATACAAGCATTTTAAAGCGCACCCACCTTTGTCATTGTTGGATTATTGCCATGTCCTTTGTTGTTGCCAGCATTCAATTAAACAGTCAAGCAGATATTGACCAAAATTTATCCATCATCAGCAGCGCCGTTACCACTGCTGCACAAAATAAAGCGTCATTGATTGTATTGCCCGAAAATGCCTGCTTAATGGGAAACCAAACGCCCCTTGCACAGCGGTTTGATAAAATTCATGCATTTTTTGCCAAACTTGCCAAAGAAAACGGCGTTCATTTACTGGCAGGTACATTGCCTTGCCCCACAAGACCAGACGGCTCGCCCACCACGGACGGCAAATTTCGCCAAACCAGTCTGCTGTTTGACAATCAAGGACAAGAGATTGCCAGATACGACAAAATACACCTGTTTCGGGCGACCGTGGGCGACAGCGTGGGCAGCTATGACGAAGGTCGCACCTTTGAAGCGGGCGATAAATTGGTGGTTGCTCCTTGTGTGATTGACGGACAAGCGGTCAATGTTGGCATGATAGTGTGTTTTGATGTGCGTTTTGCCACAATGGTGCAGCGCCTAAGAAAGCTTGGGGCGGACATCATCACCGTGCCTGCCGCCTTTACGCATACTACAGGCAGTGCCCATTGGGAGCTGCTGCTGCGTGCTCGAGCTTTGGACAGTCAATGTTTGGTGGTGGGCTCTACCCAAGGCGGAACACATACATTCACCCACAAAGACAAAATTCATTCACGCAAAACTTGGGGGCACGCCATGATGGTCAATGCCACAGGAGAAGTAATTGCACAAAGTCATGAAACACAGTGTCCGTCATCGGGCTTTCATATTGTTTATGGAATATTTGATAAAGAACACCAAACCCAAATTCGCCAACATTTGCCAATTTTTGATTGCAGCGTTTTGGATTAATTTTGTTGTGGATTAATGGTTTTATTTAAATTATTTTGATCTTTATTAATGGAGTAAACCAATGATAACACTCACCGCTTTGGATCATTTGGTGCTTACTGTTGCCGACATACAAAAAACTTTGGCGTTTTATACAAAAGTACTGGGCATGACTGAAATTACTTTTGGCGACAATCGCAAAGCCCTACAATTTGGATCACAAAAAATTAATTTACATGAGCTTGGCAAAGAAATCAAACCCAATGCCAAACACGCCGTTTGCGGCAGCAGTGATTTGTGTTTATTGACCGATACACCGCTTGATGATGTGATGGTACATTTGCAAACTCATCACATTCCTATCATTGATGGCATTGTGCCACGCACCGGCGCAATGGGTAAAATACGCTCAATTTATATTCGTGATCCTGATGGCAATTTATTAGAAATCAGCAGTTATCAATAAAAGCAACAAAAGCTAACAAATCATTACTTAAAAGTTTATCAAAATTCTTGCAATGGATTTATACCTTTTTTATAATGATTGACAGGCTTGGTAAATTTAGTGGCTTCTCAAATAAGGAGTTTTTTATGAAATCCATCACAAAAATGGTATTGGCAGCCGCCCTATTGGGATTAGGTAGCAGTGCTTATGCCGGCTCAAACCATGCTTGTACGTTTACCACTTATATCAGCAAACAAGATTTGGTCAATTCTAGTGGCAAAAAACTAAGCACCGTCGGTCAAGTATTGCGCCAAGACCGTGCCAATTATCATAATGATACTGGCGACATGAATGACGAAGACGATTATTGCGATTTTGACAGTGCCGATGCTCGTGCTCGCTTTGAAAAGGCGGTCAATCGCTCAAGCATTTCTAGCAATACCAAACGTGCCATTTTGCGTGGCAATGTCAATGTTTGGGTGGGCGTATCTAATAACCGAGTAGAAGTTACTGTATTGGATTAATTCACTTGCAATTTCTGACAAAGATCGGTGTTCATTTACGCCGATCTTTTTTTTAATTTTAATCAAAGCCATGATTATGATAATGTTTGGCACTGTTTGTTAGGCATAGACATAATCTTTGCTGTTGGGTAGCCACAAATCAATCATGGCAAGGCTTAAGGCTTTATTTTCTGGCGATTTCATCAAAGTCTGCGCCAAATGTCTGGCATTTTCCAATAAGGCTTCATCACGCACAATATCCGCCAAATAATATCCCATGTCGCCCGTTTGACGTTTACCCAACAATTCCCCCGCCCCACGAATTTGCAAATCTTTTTTGGCGATCACAAAGCCATCGTTGCTGTCTCTTAAGATGTTGAGCCGTTCAATACCCGTAGGCGACAAAGGAAGCTGATACAGCAAAATACAAAACGAACGTTCACTACCACGCCCTACTCGCCCACGCAATTGGTGCAACTGTGAAAGCCCCAGACGTTCGGCATTTTCAATCACCATCAAAGATGCATTAGGCACGTCCACCCCCACTTCAATCACCGTGGTCGCCACCAAAAGCGCAATTTGCCCTTCTTTAAAGGCTTGCATGACCGCTTGTTTTTCGGCAGCTTTCATTTTGCCATGTACCAGCCCCACCGAAATGTCAAGGCGCCCGCAAAGCTCTTCGTACAAAAGCTGCGCCGACTGAGCGTCCAACGCTTCGGATTCTTCCACCAAAGGGCAAACCCAGTACGCTTGTTTACCCATTTTACAGTTTACACGGATACGCTCAATCACTTCATCACGGCGATCTCGGTTGATGGTGGCGGTGGTAACAGGCGTACGATTGGGTGGCAATTCATCAATCACCGACACGTCCATGTCGCCATAAACGCTCATGGCAAGCGTTCTAGGAATGGGGGTTGCGGTCATGGCAAGCTGATGTGGCGTGCTGTTTGCCACACCTTTATCCATCAATTTTAGCCTTTGTTCCACCCCAAAACGGTGCTGTTCGTCAATGATGACAAGTCCAAGTTTGGCAAATGTTACCCCTTGTGAAAACAAAGCGTGCGTACCCACCACAATTTGTACGTCATTATTGGCAATCTGAGTAAGCATGGCGGTTCGCTCTTTGGCGCTTTGTTTGCCCACCAAAAAACCCACGCCCACGCCCAAAGCGGCAAACCAATTTTTAAAATTAATAAAATGTTGCTCCGCCAAAATCTCTGTCGGTGCCATCAGTGCCACTTGCCAACCGCTGTCTATGGCATAACACGCCGACACGCCTGCCACCAAAGTTTTGCCCGCTCCGACATCGCCTTGCACAAGACGCAGCATGGGTTTGGAGCTTGTCATGTCTGTTACCACATCGGTTATCACTCGCTGCTGGGCGTTGGTTAAAGCAAAAGGCAAGTTGGCTTGCAAAAACTTTGCCAAGGGACTGGTGTTTTGACATTTGGGGGCTTTGTGTTGGTATAAGTTTTGTTTGCGATACAAAAACACCAACTGATGGGCGGTAAGTTCTTCTATGATAAGGCGATGACAAGCAGGGTGGGTGCGTTCTTTTAATTGGTTTAATAAGGCAGTTTGTTCGGCGACAGT
>JBHAZZ010000127.1:0-20006 GCA_041781275.1 Moraxella sp. | reverse complement strand
TGCGAGATAAATGCATCATCAGAATGGACGCATTGGCGGTAAATTCAATGGCAAAATCACGGTCGCTGACAGCGTCTAGCGAATTTTGGCAAATACCTTCAAAGCCTAGAAGCTCAGCGGTAATGGTACGGTCAATCGGATAAGTTGTGCCTGCCAGCGCCGCACTGCCTAGGGGCATTTGATTGATACGACGGCGAGTGTCAGCAAAGCGCTCGCCATCACGGGTCAGCATTTCAAACCATGCCATCACATGATGAGCAAAACTGACAGGCTGCGCCGTTTGTAGATGGGTAAATCCGGGCATGATGGTGGTGGTGTGCTTGTCCGCCAAGTCTAGTAAGCCTGACTGTAAGCGTTTTAGTAGCGCCAAAATGTTATCGGTCTCATCTCGTAGCCACAGGCGAATGTCGGTCGCCACTTGGTCATTACGGCTGCGTCCTGTATGCAACTTTTTGCCGACATCGCCGATGATGGCGGTCAGACGGCTTTCAACATTCATGTGCACATCTTCAAGCGCCACCGACCACACAAATGTGCCACTGTCAATCTCGGTTTGCACTTGTTTTAAGCCATCAATAATTAGCTGGCTTTCTTCAAGCGTGATGATACCGCAGCGCCCAAGCATGGTGGCGTGGGCGATAGAGCCTTGTATGTCTTGTTTTGCCATGCGTTTGTCAAAATTAACAGAAGCGGTAAATTCAGCAACAAAGCTGTCGGTGGCTTCGCTAAAACGTCCGCCCCACATTTGGGCTGTTTGCTCGGTCATGATGATACTCTTATATTAAGGAAAAAGATTTCAATATTTTATCACGCCCCATAATTTTCCCAAAAATATTTTATTCATCTTGGTCAAATTATCCAAAAATCTGACCAAAGTCATGGAAAGTTAAGATTTTTTTCATAAAAAATTGCTTACTTTTTCATCAGTTTGTAAAGTTTTTTTAAAATATTTTGTTTTTGACAAAAAACAAGGTATGATTATTGCATTATCATTGATATAACCGCACATCGGAAGTTTATCACCCTTTGGTCAAGTCAAAATTTGCCGATTGTAACCGAGCGGTTTTAAAATGGTTATGGATTGTAGCTATTGTTTATTTTGTACAATTCATGTCCAAACCATTTAGGCACGATTTTTGCCAGTTTATCTATTAGTAAGTAAAGCCATGTTATTTTTTGTTAAGGTGTGTTTTACCTTTAACAACATAATCTAGGCTTAATGAGTTTTTTATTGAATTCGTGTTTTAGAAAAAGTACCAAGTGATTGGATAATTGATAAAACCGTTTATTTGTTTTATTTACAGGTGTCCTTATGCAAGTGATTATTTGTGATTCTGAAATGTCCGTTCGTAAACATTTGACCAAAATGGTTGAAAGTTTAGGACACGTTGTAACCGCCCAGCCTGAGCGTTTAGATGAAGTGCTTGCTGAAATCAAAACCCACCAGCCCGATGTGGTACTTCTAAACGCCCATACGCCCAACGTGCATGAGTTTTATCAAGTACTAAACCGTGAGTTTCACAACCCCCCTGCGCTGATTTTTTCAGGCTTGGACGATGTTACGTCTACCTTAACAGCCCTAAAATCGGGTGCGGTGGATTATCTACTGATCCCTGTCAAACAGCACGATCTTAAAGTTGCCCTAGAAAAAGCGTGCAAACTTAACGCCGCCCAACAAACTGCCCTAAGCATGACCCAAGGCAAAAACGGTCGCCCCCGTCAGTACATCGCCGCCCGTACCCATCGTGGCGTAGAATTGATTGCGCTACAAGACGTGTACTACTTCACCGCCGACCAAAAATACGTCAAAGTCCGCCACAGAAACGGTGTGGTACTGATTGATGAAACCTTAAAAGACCTAGAACAAGAGTTTGAAGGGGTGATGTTTCGTATCCACCGCAACGCTTTGATTAATTTGGATTATCTTGATTTGCTTGAGACGGTGGATAGCGGACAATACCAAGTGCGTTTTCGTGGCATGACTGAAGCTTTGGCGGTTTCTCGTCGCCACTTGCCCATGCTTAGAGAAAAAATCCAAAACATTTAATCTTGGTGAATCTTAAAAAAGCAGATCATGGCGATCTGCTTTTTTGTTTTGAGCATAATTTTAAGGATAAGCTTTTTAAGAATAAGTTTGGATAAACTCAGCCACTTGAGCGCTTAAAATTTCCCACAGTCTTTTTTGGGCGCTCACACTGCCCCACGCATTATGTGGTGTAAATAGTACTCTGGGGTGATTTGTCAGCGCCATGAGCGGACTGTCCGCCTGTAGTGGCTCGGTTTCAAACACATCACTGGCATAACCTGACAGCCGCCCATCAGTCAGCGCCAAAGCCACCGCCGTGCTGTCCACCACTGCCCCACGAGCCACATTGATGATGATGGGGCGTTTACTCATTTTGTTAATGGTGGTTTCGTTGATCAAATGGTGAGTTTCTTTGGTTAATGGACAATGTAAACTTATCACATCTGCCCTTTGTAGCACATCATCAAAGGCGGTATAAGACGCATTTCTTGGTGTTTTGCCTTGACGCTCGGCAAACAAAACATCCATACCAAACGCTCTGGCAATCTGCGCCACACGCTCCCCGATCGCCCCCTTACCAATAATGCCCAAAGTTTGTCCTGCTAAGTCCAAAATCGGCACATCTAAAAGACAAAATTTGCCAGTGGATTGCCACGAGTTGTCAGCCACTTTGTCATGATAATAACGCCCTGCCCGCATGACCGACAGCAGCAGCATAAAAGTATGTTCAGGCACGGCATTGACCGAATAGCCTGCCACATTTTTTAAGGCAATGCCAAGCTCATCGCAGGCGGTTTTATCCACATTGTCTGTACCTGTGGCAGTCAGTTGTACCAGCTTTAATTTTGGTAAGGCTTCTAGCACTTCACGTCCTAGACGTACTTTGTTGGTGATGACGATGTCCGCATCTTGACAGCGACCAATAATGACACTTGGGTCGCTTGTTGTCATGTCAAATACTTGATATTCACTGACTTCTTTTGGCAAAGATAAGTCCAATTCTGACAAAAATGTCGCTCTGTCCAAAAACACCGCTTTCATCATCTACTCCAAAAATAAAAACCTAATGCCCTACGATATCATCAGTTTGTCTAAAAAACGTGTTAATTTTACCAATTTTTAGTAAAATAGGAAGTTTGATTTTTGAATATAAAGTTTTGCAGGGGTTGTTATGGGGCAATTTGCCGTTGGTCAAAGATATTTATCCGACAGTGAAAGCAGTTTGGGTTTGGGGGTAGTGATAGAAGCTGACGATCGCTCGGTGCACATTCTTTTCCCCCAAAGCGGCGAAACACGAGTGTACGCCAAAGCAAGCGCCCTATTGTCTCGTGTGGTGTTTGGGGTGGGCGACACCATCAGCGACCAAGACGGCAATGAATTTGTGGTGGCACGCTGCGAAGAAATTTCAGGGGTCATGCGCTATCATCTGACTTGTGGCAAATCGTTGATGGAAACCCGTCTTGGGGCAAACATCACCCTTGCCAAGCCTTTGGAGCGGCTGCTGGCTGGACGCATTGACAACAGCGAATATTATCAGCTACGCCAAGACGCCCTAAATTTGAGTGCCATTTTAAGTCGCCACCCTTTACGGGGACTGATTGGCGCAAGGGTGGACATCATCAAGCACCAACTGTACATCGCTCACGAAGTGGGCAAACGCCTGTCGCCCAGAGTGTTGCTTGCTGACGAAGTAGGGCTTGGCAAAACCATAGAAGCAGGGCTTATCGTCCATCAGCAACTCATCACAGGCAAGGCAGACCGAGTGCTTATCCTTGTGCCTGACAGCTTGCAATACCAATGGATGATTGAACTAAAACGCCGTTTTAATTTGGATTTTGCCATTTTTGATTTGGTGCGCACCGCTTCCATCAAAGAACATAACCCCGAACAAAACGTCTTTGCCACCGAGCATTTGATTTTGGCAAGCATTGATTTACTTTTGGATCATCATGATTTGTACGAACAAGCCCTAGAAGCTGGTTTTGATCTTTTGGTGGTTGATGAAGCACACCATCTGCATTGGGATAGCGAGCAAGGCGGCAATGACAAATACGAATTGGTGTCCAATTTTGCCCTACAAACCAAAGGCGTGATACTTTTGACCGCCACCCCAGAACAGCTTGGCATAGAAAGTCATTTTGCCCGTCTTAAGCTGTTAGATCCGCACCGCTTTGATGATTTGGACGATTTTATAGCAGCCCAAGACGCTTATGCCGATGTGGCAAGCGTGGCAACACAGCTGATAGACGGTCATGCCCTAAGCGACAAACAAATCAAAGCCGTATCAGGGCTTTTGGGCTTTGATGGCGACGAACTACAAACCATCAACCAAGATGATCGTCTGCGTACCCACGTCATCAATGAATTGCTTGACCGTCATGGTACAGGTCGGGTGCTGTTTCGTAACACCCGTGATAGCGTACAAGGATTTTTGGGGCGCACGTCCACCCCTTATCCACTGCCTTTGCCAAAAGCTTGGCAAAACACTCCCTATACTCACGGCAAACTGCGCCAGCAGTTGTGGGGCGAAGAAGATTTTCCTGATGGCTCATGGCTAGAACACGACCCCCGTGTGCCGTGGCTTACCGCCCTACTCAAAGACACCCTAAAACACCATAAGGTTTTGCTCATTGCCCGTAGTGGCGCAACCATTGAAAGCCTTGAAGCGGTGCTACGCCTACACGCCGGCATCAAAACCGCCATCTTTACCGAACAAATGAGCCTGCTAGAGCGAGATCAGGCGGCGGCGTACTTTGCCGACAATAACGGGGCGCAAATTTTATTGTGTTCAGAAATTGGCTCAGAAGGACGTAATTTCCAATTTGCCAGTGATTTGGTGCTGTTTGATTTGCCCGCCAACCCTGACACTTTGGAGCAGCGTATCGGGCGACTTGATCGCATAGGACAGCTTGAGACCATTCGTCTACACGTGCCATTTGTGGTAGGTACTGCCATGGAACGGCTGTATCATTGGTACGACAGCGCCTTGAACATTTTTAATCAAATCAGCCCCACCGCCCAAACGGTACAAGAAACCTTTATTGCAACGCTCAAACCCTTGTTAGAAGGCAAAAGCCCTGACGGTGAAGAATTTGCCGACGCTTTTGCCAATTTGATGGTAGAAGGCAAAGCCCTACGCCTTGAATTAGAAGCACAGCTACAACAAGGACGAGACAGGCTTTTGGAATACAACTCTTGCCGCCCCACGGTGTCGGCTCGCATTGCCGAAGCCATGCGTCAGCTTGACAGTCAGTCATTATTGCCAAAATTTTTGGAAGATTATCTGTCGGCGGTCGGCGTGGATTACAGCGTTCAACGTAACGGCTCTTGGGTCATTCACCCCCTAGAAAAAGCCCAAGTAGATGGCACAGGCGTGGAACATCTGCCCATTGATGAAGACGGCATGACGCTCACCTTTAGCCGCCAGCAAGCCCTATATTATGAAAATATGGCGTACATGACCTTGGAGCACCCTTTGGTGGGGCAAGTTTTGGAAACCATCAAAGCAGGAACTTTTGGTAACACTCAAGTCGCCCTACTTAAATCATCTGCCATGCCCCAAGGTATGTTGCTGTTAGAACACCAGTTTCGGGTGGAAGTCATCGCCCCCAAATATCTTAACTTATCCGCCTATTTGCCCAAACAAGTCATTCGGGTATTGCTTGCCGAAGGCGGTAAGGACTTAACCACCCTTGCCACGCCCGACAAACTCATCTCCTTGATAGAGCGACTGGACAAATCCAAAGCCCGTCAAGTCATCAAAGCCCGTAGCCACGTCATCACAGAGCTTGCCAACCAAGCCAAAACCCTTGCCAGTGGACAACTTGATGACATCGCCGCAGGCGCAAAAACCGCCTTTGGTGATTATCTGGACAAAGAAATTGGGCGACTGACTCGCCTGCAACGCATCAATCCCAACGTGCGTGATGATGAGATTGCCGATTTGGTACACATGAAAGAACAAGGGCTGTCGGCGCTGTCTTTGCTTTCTGTTGTCCCTGACAGTGTGCGAATTTTGGTGTGTGTCAAACCCGAACAATAAGGAAACCCTATGCCCCATTTAACCCTAGAAATCAGCGAAACCTTGCCCCTATCCGAACCTAAAGCGCTGCTTTTGGCGTGCAATCAAGCATTATTTGCTACGGGTGTTTTTAAAGACCTAAAAGACATTAAAAGCCGTCTTTATATCACGCCCCACAGCCTGATTGGGATAGGGGAAGATGGCGAGTATTTTGTGGTTGCCAAGTTACAGCTTTTGGCAGGACGAGATGATGACACCAAAACAGCTTTGGTTCAAGCCCTACTAGACACCCTACGCCAACAAATCAGCCCCAACGTTCAAGGGGTTCAGTACGCCGTAGACATCAGCGATCTGTCGGCCTTTTACCAAAAAGCCTTTGTTTAAGGCGGTGTGTCATGTCCTTTGCTCAAGTACTGACCCGCTCTGTTGTTGGACTGACTGCCAAACCAGTGTTGGTAGAAGTGCATTTATCACAAGGTTTACCCGCTTTGACCATCGTGGGTTTGCCCGAAGCGTCCGTACGAGAAAGCAAAGACCGAGTTCGCTGTGCCATCATTAACAGCGGTTACACATTCCCCAATCGTCGCCTAACCATCAACCTTGCCCCTGCCGACCTACCAAAAGACGGTTCAAGACTGGATTTGCCCATCGCCTTGGGAATTTTGGCAGCCAGCGGACAAATTGACGCTGACCTTCTGCAAGACATAGAATTTGTGGGCGAACTTGCCCTAAATGGCGAATTGCGCAGTGTTACAGGCGTGCTTGCCATCGCCTTGGCGGTCAAACAAGACGGCACAAAAACCCTAATCACACCCAAAAGCAACGCCACCTGCGCCAGCATGGTGTCTGGTGTTACGGTGCTTGGTGCAGACAGTCTTGGCGATGTATGTCGCCATCTTATCGCCACAAAAAACGGCAATACCCAAGACCTACTTACCCCAAGCCCGCCACCAAACATCAGCACACCAAACTATCCTTTAGATTTGTCCGATGTCAAAGGACAGCACCATGCCAGACGTGCGCTAGAAATTTGTGGGGCAGGCGGGCATTCTTTATTATTCAAAGGTCCACCAGGGTCGGGCAAAACGCTGATGGCATCTCGTTTGCCCAGCATTTTGCCTGATTTAAGCGATGATGACGCTTTGACCGTGGCAAGCATTTATTCGGTGGCAGGCGTGCCTTATGTTTTTGGTACTCGCCCCTACCGAGCGTGTCATCACACCATCAGTGCAGTGGCGTTGGTAGGGGGTGGCACTCGCCCCAAGCCGGGGGAAATTTCTTTGGCACATCATGGGGTTTTGTTTCTTGATGAGTTGCCAGAATTTGACCGCAAAGCCCTAGAAGTGCTACGCCAGCCCCTAGAAGCCAAAGAAATCATCATCAGCCGTGCCAATAGCCAAGTGTGCTTTCCTGCCGACTTTCAGTTGATCGCTGCCATGAATCCTTGTCCTTGTGGTTATCATGGCGATCCTTTTGGTCGCTGTCAGTGCACCCCCAAACAAGTCAAAAATTACCAAGACCGACTTTCAGGACCTTTGCTTGATCGTATTGATTTACACATTCATGTTCCTGCCCTACCTTTGGACGATTTACAAAATGCCCCCGCTGGTGAAAGCTCGGCAAACGTCAAAGCCCGTGTCATCAAAGCCCGTCAAATTCAGCTTAAACGTCAAGGCAAAACCAACAGCCAACTTTCCCCCAGTGAATTAGACAGTATTGCTGTACTTGGCGACAACGAAAAACGCTTTTTGGCGGCGGCAGGCGCACGGCTTCATCTGTCCGCCCGCAGTTATCATAGGGTACTAAAAGTGGCTTGTACCATTGCCGATTTGGCAGGAGCAGCGCACATCACCACCGCACATCTGGCAGAAGCCATCAGTTATCGTGGACAGTGATCAAAAGCCACTTAAGCCCACCCCAAATCAATTCCCCAAAAATTTTAAGGATATCTTGAATGCGCACGGACATTGTGCTATATTGTAATCACAAAGTACCAATAAGGGGCAAAACATGAAACTTACCAAACTGCTTTGTTTAACACTTTTGGGTTGTAGTACATTGGCTTTTGCGGACAGTTTTTGGATGCATAACGGTTCGCTCGTGCGTTTGGTGGCGGACGGTAACGCTCGTGCCTTTTATTACGAAACACCTTCTGACAAAATGAGTGGCGCAGGGGTAGAGACAGGCACACTGCTGTTTTCGGGCAAGCGTGCAGGCAACCGCTATACGGGCGTGTCGTATGTGTTCTCAAAATACTGCAATGAACCGCTACCTTACAAAGTATCAGGCACGGTCAAAAACGAAAAAACCATCATCATGACAGGCAAACGACCCGTTTATACCACAGGGTGCAAAAACACAGGGCGTTATACCACCGACACCCTAAAATTCACTTACGAATACTCTGATTAAGCTTTATATTCTGATTAAACTTTGACCGCTTAACAGCAAACCCCTACTTGTTAGTTTGTAGGGGTTTGTTTATTTTTTAAGTCCTTGTTTTAATTAAAATTTTCCAAAATAAACGCCACAAGCGCATCAAAATCATCAAACAGCGCATCGGGGCGACTGTCGGCGATTGGCTCATCATAATTATAACCATAAGTCAAAGCCAAAGTGGTGATTTGGGCATTTTTGCCGGCTTGTACGTCATTTTTGGAGTCGCCAACCATTACCGCCCTTGACGGCTCAACCCCCAAAGTCTCACAAATATGTAAAAGCGGCAAAGGATCGGGCTTTTTGACAGGCAAACTGTCGCCACCCAACAGCAAGGCAAATTTATCATCAATGCCCAGTCCCGCCAAAATCTCTGGCACAAAACGAATGGGTTTATTGGTGGCGATGGCAAGGGTAAATCCTGCCTGTTTTAGTCTGTCTAGCCCTACTATCACGCCATCATACGCCACCGTTTTTTCAAAAACGCACGCCTGATAACTTTGCAAAAAAAGCTGATGGGCTACGTGTAGGCTATCCGTATCATCAGGCAGGTTCGCCCATGCCAAAGCCCGAGCCGTCAGGTTCAGTGAGCCATTACCCACCCATGTACGCACCCTATTCAAATCATCAAGCACCACCCCAAGCTTACCAAGCATGGCTTGCACCGCACAGGCAATGTCAGGCACGCTGTCTATCAGCGTCCCATCTAAATCAAAAATAATCAGTGATTTTTTCATTTTTTTACTCCCAAGGAACAGTAACAATACCCCAAATTTTACGCCAAAATTGGCTTTTTTGTAACAAACTTTGCTTATTTTTCTACAAAAATTGGATAATAGATCACCAATTATCCCAAAATCATCAAATAAACCGACATTTCTTGGCTGTTTTTGTTTAAAAATTATGCAATAAGCCCCACATAAGAGAGAAATGCGTTGCGTTTACGGCAACTTTTAGCAAAATTTCGCCATCTTGGTGATAAAAGTAACAAAATATTTCAAAAAGTTTGAAGTTTTGCTTGGGTTGGTGAAATTTTTGCAAAAGTTTACACAGTACTCTTAAAACACGCACAGTTTTTAAGAAATATTTTGTTACCATAATTTCACAAGCTTAGCCAAGCAATCTAAAAAGATGTTATAAACGATTGTTTACTAAGTGTTTTTATAAACCACAACTGGAGACATACCATGAAAAAAATGACCAAAGCTCTACTTGCTTTAGCCACCGCCACCGTATTATCAACCGCCGCAAATGCTGCTGTCAGCTATGGCAACACAGGGGGCAGCGGTGCTTATGTTGGTGTTAAAGCCGGTCAAATGGACGTGGACAAAGCCAAAGACGCTACCGCTTACAGCATTTATAGCGGTTACAACTTTGACCAAAACTGGGGCGTAGAAGGCGAATTTGTCCGTTCTGAAGACAAAGATTACACCCAAAACGGGGTGGATCGCAACTACGAAGCCAAGACTTACGGGGCTTATGGTACTTACCGCTACAACTTTGTGAATACCCCTGTATATGTCAAAGCCAAAGCAGGTATCGCCAAAACTGAAGTAGAAGACCAAGCAATCAATGGCACTGCCACTTCAAAAACTGACACCACCAGCCTAGCAGGGGGCGTAGGTGTTGGCTTCCAACCTACCGAAAACTTTGGTATTGAAGCCACTTACAACCGCCTAAGTTCAGACGCTGGTATGTGGGGTGTGGGCGCTCATCTTGCCTTCTAATTCATCTTATTTAGACCAAGCCCAAACACGCAGCCATAAGTATTTATGGCTGTTTTTATTTACTCAATATTTCTTAGCCCACCAAAAAAACGATTGGCAGCACCAAAAAAAATCCACCCAATGATGAGTGGATTTTAAAGTGCACTTTAAAATAATGACCGTGTTTATTATTTGACTTTGGCACGGTATTTTACCACCGCTGTTCCGCCAATGCCCACATCTTCAATCGTCCAACGCAGCGCTTTATAACGTGATAAAGGCGCTTCTTGGGTTTGTCCATTTACTGAAATGCGTACAGGCATACGGGTAAAACGGTTACCGTCCAAGCTACCGCTAGCCAAACGGGGTGTAACACCACCTATCAACTCCAGCCCATCGGCAATGCTTAAACTGACGTCCATTTTGCGCACACGGTCGCCATGATTGGTAAATAGCCCTTGGTATTCTAGCACGTCGCCTGATTTGACTGATGTGCCTGCCAATACAGGGATCAGCACTTCTTGCCCTGTGGTGGGGTTGGCGTTCACAATAAACACATTAACCACTGGCGCAATATTCACGTCTGTCTTATCGGACACGGCAGTTTGTGGCACAGACAAAGCGGTGGCTGGCATACTGATAGGCTGCGACTTGATGACAGAAGCTGGTGTGACAGGTGTGGCAGCTTTGATGACAGCGGGTTTATTGGTGGTTGGGGCATTGGGTTTGGCGGTGGGGTTTGCCGTATAGCTGACTTCCCCTTCAGGGCTTGGAAGCATGGCGCACGCCGACATACTAAATGCTGCTGCAACAAGAAATAAAACAGAACGCATGATTTTTCCTAACACTAAAATAAATCAAAAATTAAACAGCCTATCATACCATAACAACATAAGCCGTTCCTTAAGCGTGCGTTTTTTTGTGTTAAGATTGCTAAAAGAAATCCCCCAATTTGAACAACTGGGGGACAAAGCGATCAAGCGTTGATTAAAAATCCACACGCATACCAACGGTTGCACCGTATTGATCCACTTTTTCGCCTGCAACTTTGCCAAGGTAGTTGTATTCTACCGCCGCATCAAGCGCCAGTTTTGGGGCAACTTGTACTTGTACACCTGCGACTGCACCCACACCCAAGCGAGTTCTGGTGTCAGAAGTGCCAGTGTCTTTTAGTTCCAAACGGTTTGCGCCCGCTCTTGCACCCAAATATGGGGTAACGATGGAATTATTTTTAAAATCTTGAATGGCTGATACGCCCACTGATTGCGCTTCTAGTTTTTTGCTGCCTTCTTTGACTTTACCAAAATAGGTGTAGTCCACCGCAAAACGTGCCGTATCTACTTTTTTGCCCACTGCCACACCATAAGAAACGGTGTTTTCGTTCACGTTGGTGCCTGCCACTTCAACTTTGGGGCGAGAAAAACCCACATCACCTTGTATATAATACCCTGACTGGGCGGATGCCAACGCAGGAACAGTAACCAATACTGCCAATGCTAATTTTTTCATCAGATACTCCAAAAATCTTGCTTAAATCAAACAGACTATTACAGTCATTTACCATAAGTTATTGTAGCACCGACCACCCCCCATAGGGCAAGCGCCTTTGTCCGAAAAAAGCGTTGCTTTGTCCTAAACGCTTGGGATTTGCTTGCCCCCATACCATTTTTTTGGATATTACGGTAAAATTTGTCTTTTTTAGCAAATTTCCTACCATGACTCCCCAAAACCCCATTGCTTGGTTTCGCCGCTGCGCCCCTTACATCAATACACACAGAGGCAAAACCTTTGTGCTGATGTTTGATGACGCTGCACTGCATAGCCCAAATTTTGCCACCTTGGTACAAGACATTGCTTTGCTACACAGTCTCGGCGTGGGGCTTGTGTTGGTGCATGGCAGTCGCTTGCAAATTGACAAAAGCCTTGCTTTGGCAGGACAAGAAACCACCTTTTATAACGACGTGCGTATCACGCCGCCACACATCATGCCACACATTTTGGGGGCGGTCGGGGCGGTGCGTTTTGCGGTAGAAGCTCAATTTTCTAAAGGGCTTGCCAATACGCCATTATTTGGAGCAAAAATCAGTACCGTCAGTGGCAATTTTATCAGCGCCAAGCCGTTTGGGGTGCGTGATGGCATAGATTATGAACAAACAGGCGAAGTGCGCCGTGTAGAAACAGGGGCAATCCGTCATAATTTGGCTTCGGGGCATATTGTGGTGATTGGTTCGGTGGGTTTTTCGCCAACAGGTGAGCTGTTTAATATGCAAGCCATTGATGTTGCCACGGCAGTTGCTACGGCTTTGACCGCCGATAAGCTGATTTTGCTTAGTGAAGAAGACGGCATTTACCAAGACGGTTTGCTCATTCGTGAAATGACGCTCCAAGACGGTGAAACGCTTTATAAAACCGCTCCCACGCCTGCCCTTAAAAATGCCCTGATTGCTTGCCGACAAGGTGTCAAACGCATTCATCTACTTAGCCACCAAAAAGACGGGGCGTTGATAGAAGAGCTGTTTACCACTGATGGCTGTGGCACGATGTTAAGCCAAAACCCCTTTGATCGCATACGCCCTGCTACTTTTGATGACATTTTGGGCATTACCAATCTCATTCGCCCCCTAGAGCAACAAGGCATTTTGATTGCACGCAGCCGTGAACGTCTAGAAGAAGAAATTGGCTTTTTTTATGTCATAGAACGAGATGGCAAAATCATCGGCTGCTGTGCCTTATACCCTTTAAGTGCCGACAGCGCAGAAATCGCCAGTGTCGCCATCGATCCCAATTATCGCAGTGGTCAGCGTGGGGTGGATTTATTGACCTTTATTGAGAAAAAAGCCAAATCTTTGGGATTTGTTCGGCTATTTGCCCTAACCACACGCACCTTGCATTGGTTCTTACAGCAAGGGTTTGTACAAAGTCAGCCCGATGAACTACCCCTTGAGCGACTGGCCCGGTATCATAATGGGCGAAATTCTAAGGTATTACTCAAACAACTCTAAAACACAAGATTTGGTGTCTTTTATAAAAATACGCTACAATAAACCCTTTTATCATCGCTGACCACTTATGAAATATCTACCCCTGATTATCGCCCTACTTTGCTTGACCGCTTGCGACCAACAAACCACCAAACACAACATTGAAAGCACCGCCCAAATCAGCCAAACCCCACCCCCCGACAGTCAAAGCCAAGCCACCACAGGCGACCCCCACGACCTAAAAGCCCTTGCCGCAGCGCTTGCTGAAGATGATGGCAGTCCCCGAGAACCCATCGTCAAACCCATCATTACCCCCGACGGCAAAACACAAATAGATTGGTCGCTTGTGGACAGCAAACAGCCCAAAGCCGACCCAAAAACTTACACCTACCCCATCGCCAAAGACACCCAAGCGGTCAAAAATTACGCCAACAGCTACAACATTACCCCAGAGCAAGCTCAGCACAGCATTGTCATCGGCATGGCAGCCCCCGAAGCCTTGGGCAAAGTACTAGATCAGCTCACGGGCAAATATTTGGGGCACGAATACACCGATGGGTCGGATATGTCCTTGGTGATACACACCACGCCCGATGTGGTGGGCGAGCGACATGAGTATGTGTTGGTGGACAATTTCGCCAAAGGACTGGTGCTGCCCATCGTCATCAAACCCAAAGAACAAACTCCCCAATAAAAATTTTAGCCAAGCCACATTGATTTTGATGGCGATTTTTGCCATCTTTGGTATGTTTTGGACTGACAGGCATTGGTGTAACACTCATTACTGCCACCGCTTTGGCAAGTTTTTACCCCATGTCGCAAGTCATACTTTTGACAGTCATTCCTTGTTTGGTGATTAATTTGGTGGTGTTTTTGGAAGGCGGACAAGTCAGTTATTATCTAAAAAAATATTGGCTGTTGGCATTGACCAGTTTTATGGGTAGCTTTTTGGGGGCAAAACTGCTTTTTATCATCGCTCAACATTACCTACTGATTGCCCTTGGATTGCTTATCATCGGGTACGTTTTGATGACCTTTGTTGGTTCATACTTTGGCAAAAATTTTCAGCTGCCCAACACACAGCCTAGTCTTATCATCAGTGGCACAGTAGCAGGCGTATTAGGTGGTGCCACCAACGCCATGTCGCCTTTGTTGATTATGTATCTTTTGTCCGCCACTCAAGGTCAAGCCAATGCCAAAGCCGAACTCATCAAATCCAGCAATCTGTGTTATGTGGTTGGCAAAGTCGCCCAATTCATCGCTTTGTATCCTCTATTTGTTGACATGCCCAAAAATGATTGGGGCGTACTTGGTTTGGTTACACTTGTCTCTTTGGGCTGTTTGTACGTTGGGTTTTATTTTAGAAATAAATTGCCCCAAGCGGTATTTCGTCAGTTGGTGCTGATGATTTTATTGGTACTTGGTATTAAGTCCTTGATTAATGGCATATTTTAGAAAATATCTATAAAAACACTTGTACAGTCAGAAAAATCTCATTACAATGAAATACCACCCATTTGGAGTTTTTCTATGAAAAAACTACTTATCCTTGCCCTAACTGCCGCTGCCGTCATGCCTGCCTATGCACTTAATTTAGACAGCGACAGCAATCCGTGTGTTAAACATTTAAAGGTCAAAAAAGGCGACGTGTATCAAGTGTCCGCTTATGACTATGAATATTTGCAACTGTCGGACAATGCCACTTTTGACATCAAAGACAGTCAAGGCAAGCGCCTAACGCCCACATACCAACGTGAAGTCAAGGCTTATATGGTCTTTGTGCCAGACAGCGCCCAAAGCCCAAACACCTTATACCTAACCGCCAACAAGACAGGGTCGGTGTCATCGGTGTGTTTGTATAGCGGTCTCTAACTTCATCTGCATTGACAAAAATCCCCAAAGTTATATTGCTTTGGGGGCTTAATTTATTCGTTGGTTTTATGGGTTTGACTTAAGAAAGCTCAGGCGCAGAAACCGACTCCACAATCGTCAAATCAAAACCTGACACATTAAATTTAGCAGGACTGGACAACAGCCGCATTTGACTGACCCCAAGCAAGCGCAAAATCTGCGCCCCCACCCCAATGCTACGATAAGGCTCGTTGGCTTCATGTACGCCTTTGGTGATGTGCTGTTTTTGTAGGGCGGCGTTGATGTCAGGAACTTCACCCGTATCAATCCACACAAGCACGCCTTGCTGACTGCTGCCAATTTCACGCAGCGCCGATTGTACGTCCCAACTGCGTTTGCCTGCGGTTTTTAGGGCAAATAGGTCTTTTAGGGGATTTAAGCTATGCACTCGTACGGTTGGCACGCCTTGTGATACATCGCCTTTGACCAGTGCAATGTGTGTTTGCGCTGCGCCATATTCTTTGAAACGGTACAACATAAATGTGCCAAATTCGCTGTCAAACTCTTGGCTGTCAATCATTTCTACCGTTTGTTCATTGGTCATGCGGTAGTGAATCAAGTCAGCAATCGTGCCAATTTTTAGCCCGTGCTGTTTGGCAAATTCCAACAAATCATCACGACGTGCCATCTCGCCATCTTCTTTGATGATTTCACAAATCACCGCCGCAGGCTCAAGCCCCGCCAAACGAGCCAAATCGCAGCCAGCTTCGGTATGTCCTGCCCGATGTAACACGCCGCCTTTTTTTGCCATGATGGGGAAAATATGCCCTGGTTGTACGATGTCGCTTGGCTTGGCATAAGGGGCGACCGCCGCTTGTATGGTTCTGGCTCTGTCGGCAGCAGAAATGCCCGTGGTTACCCCTTCTGCCGCTTCAATGGATAAGGTAAAATTGGTGCTAAACTTTGCGCCATTTTTGTCGCTCATGAGTGGCAAATCAAGCTGACGGCAGCGCTCTTCGGACAACGTCAAACACACCAGCCCCCGAGCATGAGTAATCATAAAATTAATGTCGGACGGCTGAACGTGGGTTGCCGCCATGACAAGGTCGCCTTCATTTTCACGATCTTCATCGTCCATTAAGATGACCATCTTGCCTGCTTTGATGTCATCAATGATTTCTTGAATGCTGTTAAATGCCATAAAAGTTGCCTTAGAGTATAAAGTTGGCTAAGTAATGGGGGCGTTTTGTCAATTTGCAATCAACCCAGCGGCGATGTTTGGTCATTCGCTGTCCCAATATTCGCTAAGTTCCAGCAGTCTTTGCGCCATCAAATCCAAATCAGGCACGATGTAGGTTTCATTGCCGATTTGCACCGCTTGAAACACATAATTTTCGCCTTGGTGTGCCACAGGCATACTGCTTTGAATGATGGACATTTCTTCTTCGTCCAACGTAACGTCTTTGACATCAGAAATTTTTGCCCAAAGGTGTACAATGTCGCCCACGCTTTGTAGAGCGATACGCTGAGCGTCGGTGTTACCTTCTAGGACGATCATTTTGTCGGCAGGAATTTCTTTGGGCACCAAAGGATAAACTGGCACGTTTTGGGTGGTGGTGGCATTGCTGTATTTATAGACCCCAACGTGCGTGTGCCAATTTTTTTCATGGCATTCTTGCACGTCCAAAATCAAACAACGTGGCACTATCCAGTTGGGCTGACCCAATGCAGGAATGATGCTGATTTCTAGCATACCGTTTTCGGGCGTTAGTAGGCTGACCGCTTCAAAATGGTGTTTTTTTATGGTTTTCATAGGCATTGCCAAATAAGTTTAACGTGTTTTTTTGTCAATTTTTGCGGCTGGGAAAGGCTTAAAACCCCACCCAACCACAACTCATCATTCGCTCAAATCCAAAATGGTATAAATGCGAGCCAACAAATCCGCTTCTTGGAAAGGTTTGCCCATATAATCATTAACCCCGATGTCCAAGGCGTGCTGACGGTGTTTTTCGCCCGTACGAGACGTGATCATGATGATCGGCAAATCTTTTAGGCGGGGGCTGTTGCGGATTTGTGTTGCCACTTCAAAGCCGTCCATGCGGGGCATTTCAATGTCCAACAAAATCAAATCAGGTATGGTGTCTTGCAGTTTTTCTACAGCGTCCACGCCGTCTTTTGCCACCACCACTTCAAAGCCATGACGCTCCAAGAAACGAGACGTAACTTTACGCACCGTAACTGAGTCGTCCACCACCATGATCACATCACGCTGCGACGCTTTCACCGCTTGACGCATATTGGGTCTGGCTTGCTGCGGCGTACGCATTAGGGCAAGCAAATCCAAAATCAACATCACCGAACCGTCGCCCATGATGGTCGCCGCCGAAATGCCCGACAGGTGCGACAACTGACGACCCAAGGGCTTAACCACCACTTCGGTGCGAGATCCCACGATTTCATCTACTTGAATGGCAACAAGCTGTCCGACGCTGTTTTTGATGATGATGACCGGCAGGCTGTTTTCTGCGGGGGCTTCCATGAAGTGATTGTTGTTCAAAATTTCATCTAAATATCTTAGACGATAACCCTTATTGTCAATTCTTAATTGACCCACGCCCAACTGATAATAGTTAAGCAAAGCACGGGTATCTACTTGTACCACACGCTCAATCTGAATCAGTGGCACGGCATATTGGCGATCTGCCACACGCACCACAAGCGCATCACTCATCGCCACCGTCAAAGGCACACGAATGATAAAGCGAGAACCCTTGCCACGTTCAGACTCTACCGCCACCGATCCACCAAGCTGACGAATCTCTGTACGCACCACGTCCATACCAACGCCACGCCCTGAAATTTGGGTGATTTTGTTGGTGGTAGAAAGCCCCGAGTTAAAGATGTACTGCATGATGTCGTTATCACTTAGCTCATCTTCTTCACGGATTAAGCCTTGGCTTAGGGCTTTTTTGCGCACCGCTTCTACGTTTACCCCTGCGCCGTCATCGGACAAGATGATGGAAATTTCGTTGCCTTCTCGCTGAACTTCCAAAATGATATGACCTGCGGCAGTTTTGCCCATTTCGCTACGTTTGTCAGGAAATTCAATGCCGTGATCCACCGCATTTCTTAACATATGTTCAAGGGGCGACGTGATGCGATCTAGGATATTTCTGTCCATTTCGTCATCGGCGTTAATGACCGTCAGTTCTACCGTTTTGCCAAGTTCGCCTGCCGTTTGGCGTACAATGCGCTGCAAACGGGGGGTTAGCCGTGAAAACGGCACCATACGAGAACTCATCAAATTGTCTTGCAGCTGCGACTGGGTACGAGAAAGCTGTAACAATAAGTTTTCGCTGTCTCTGGTTTTTTCTAGCAAGGTTGCTTTGATATCCACCAAGTCCGAAGCCGACTCTGACAAAGATTTTGATAATTGGTTCAGTGATGAATATTGGTCCATCTCCAAGGGGTCAAAATCGGCGGTCAAAGTATCGGTATCTAGCTGCGCCAAAATCTGTGCTTCAAGCTCAATGTCCATACGGCGTAACTGGTCAGACAGACGCTGTGCGGTCGCCCCCATCTCTTCAATGCTGCTGGTTAAGCTGACCATGTTCATGTCAATACGAGCCCGGTTAATTTCCGCTTCGCCCGATAAGTTGATCATCTCTTCCATCAAAGACGCAGAGATACGAATCATCTCACCGCCAGTATTGACTTGCTCGCTGTGTTCGCCAAACACGCCTTTCATGGGGGGCATACTCAAGATGTCTTTGCCGTCTGCTTGGCTTTCGTCTTGGGCGTCCACGTCTTCAGCAAGCGCCAACGTTTCTATGTCTTTTTCTAAAGACACGCTTGGCACGACCGTCAAACTGTCGGCATTTTGTACATAGTGATTTAATGCGTCAATCAACGGCGTTGGGCGTGGCGGGTTATATTCTTGCTCCAAAAGCCCAATGGCGGACGTAATCCAGTCATGACACGCAAACAAAAGCTGGGTAACTTTTTCGTTGGCTTGACGTCTGCCATCGCCCAAGTATTCGTACAAAGTCTCCATTTCGTGCGCCAAATCTGCCATGCCGTTGGCGGACACCATACGAGCGCCACCTTTGATGGTGTGCAGTTTACGCTGTAATGAATGCAGCACTTCTTTGTTGGCGGTGTCGTTACGGAAGGTGTCAAATTCTTGACTGCTGCTTTCGGCAAGTTCTTTGGCTTCTTCTAAAAACACTGCCAAAATATCGCTGTCAGGCGTTGAACCCTGCCAAGACGCTGTGATGAGCTGCTGACGGCTTAGGCGTGGGGCGGTGCTTTCTACGGTAGTTTCTTTGGTGAAAACTTCCTCTTCTTCGCCATCAAACTCAATTTCTGGCACAAACACACTGGCATTATCCGCCACTTGTCCCACCACCAAATGATCTTGCAGCTCCCGAATGGTGCGATCGGCAAAGAACGATTGCTTGGTGTTTTGGATCATTTCAAACTGCATAAGCAGCACATGATTGACTTTATCAATGATGGACAGCCAGCCTTTGCTGAGTTTGATTTGTCCCATTTGCAAGCGTTTAAATACCGTCTCAAGTTCGGCGGACAACTCGCTAATACTGTACACACCCGCCAGTCTTGCCCCACCTTTGACTGTGTGGGCATAGCGTTTCATGGTTTGCAAGTGTTCTTCGTTATTGAGATCATTACACCACGCTTTGTAGGTTTCTTCTGCCACATCGCTTAAGGTTAAAGCTTCGTCCAAAAAGATTTGTAGCAGTTCATCGTCGGTTTTGATGTTTTCAATTTGTAATTGTTCGGAGATAAGCTGCTTATTAAAGACCGTTACCACGGCATTTTGATGATGGGCGATGTTGTCTAGGTGTTTTTGACGATGATAATCCACCGTGTGTTTGACCACGCTGTCATCTAAACGGGCGATGGTTGCCTCATCAATGTGCAAAGACATACTGCCTGCCAAAGAGTCAAACAATCCCAACAGC
>JBHAZZ010000126.1:0-7958 GCA_041781275.1 Moraxella sp. | reverse complement strand
CACTGGCACTGATACCATGACGTTTTGCCACGTTGTTTAAATTATCGCCTGCTTTCACCGTATAAGTGTCCGTCAGCTTAGGCACTTTGATGACCTGACCCCGTTTCAGTCCCGTATTGGTCGCCATGTTGTTGGTCGCTGCCAAATCTGCCGTACTGACTCCGTATTTTTTCGCCAACGTGTTTAGATTGTCGCCCGATTGTACGGTGTAATTTTCGGTTGTTTTGATGATCTTGCCTTTGGCAGGAGCGGTACTTTTGTTGGTGTCGCTCTTTTTGTTGTCTTCGGGTTTAGTGGTGGCGGCTTTACCTGCGGGTACAAGCAAAGTTTTGCCTTGCACCAGTCCTGCGTTTTGAGCCATGTTATTGAGCTCGGCAAGTTCAGAAGTTTTCATGCCGTGTTTGCTTGCCACGCTGGTTAGGGTGTCCCCCGACTGAATGGTGTATCTTTGGGTTTTGATGGTCGGCTTGGCAGGTTGAGCCGCTTGGGCTGTCTTGGTTTGAGCAGGTGGCGTTTTGGTTTGAGTGGGCTTGGTTGGTGCTACCGCCTTAGGCGTAGGCTTAACAGTGCCCGATGCAGGAATGGTCAATGTCTTGCCACGAATCAACCCTGCGTCCGTAGAAAGATTGTTGGCAGCGGCAAGTTCGGCAACGGTAATGCCATATTTACTTGCCACGCTGGTTAGGCTATCCCCTGACTGTACGGTATATTTTGCCGATTGTGTGTTTGCTTTGGGTTCGGTTTTTGGTTCGGTCTTGGCGGTGGTTTTGGGCGCTTTGATGCCTGCAGGCACTTGTAATTTTTGATTGACAAGCACACCATCAGTTACCGACAAACCATTTAAAGCCGCCACATCTTGTACGGTTGTGTTGTACTTACGAGCAATGGACGTGAGACTTTCGCCTGATTGTACGGTGTGGGTGGTGGTCTTAACGGTCGGTGTGGTTGCTGGGGTGTTTGCCACCGTACTGACTTTACCTGGAATCAGCCACAATCTTTGACCTGTTTTGACTTGGGTGTTGGTAGCAATGCCGTTATAACTGGCGATTTGGCTTAAAGTTAGCCCATGCTTGGCAGCAATGCCCGACAAAGTATCGCCTGCCACCACTTTATAACGCTCTGGCTTGACAGGTGTTTCGGCTGCTTTTTTGGGAGCTTCTGTCTTAGGTGGGGTTTTGGTGGTCGGTGCAGGTTTGGACGCTTCGGCTTTGACTTCAGGGACTTTGGGGACTTCAGGTGTGGTAACTGGCGCTGATGTCTCTGTTTTGCTGTCTGTCTTGGCAGTAACGTTGGTGGTTTGTTCTGGAGTTTCTGTGGCTGTAGGCGCACTAAAACTTAAGCTTTTGACTTCACCACGGGCTTCTAAGATGGACTGAGCGGTTTGTACTGCCGTCAATTCAATGTTGCCATCATCAGAAACGGCTTTGACATCTTCAATGCTGTTGGCTTGAATTTGAGCGGCAATAAAATCACGCTCTTCTATGGTCAAAGGCGGCTCTTGAACGATGGTGTTTTTGCTGGTAATTTGTACACTGGTGGTTGGTAGTGCGTTTACCGATGCCAATTCTTTGGCAGACGTGGTGCTTTGTGTGGTTGGTGTGATGGATTTTGGCGCAACAAAGCTACTGGCGGCAGTATAAGCGGTTGCCCCATAGCCCAAACCACGCAGTCCACTAAGCTGTTTATCCAGTGAATTTGCTACACTGTTGGGGATCACAACACGCCCTGGACCTGCTTTATCCACATTAAAGCTAATGAGTGCAGGGTTTAACAAACGCAATTCATCTAGCGGCACGCCTGTAATGCCTGACACTTCGTGCAAACTTACCCCATAATTGGTAGGAACTGCCCTAAAGTGCGTATGGTTGGCGATGGCGGGTAATTCTACGCCATAATTACTGGGTTTGGCGATGATTTGAGCCACCGCCATAAAACGGGGGACGTAGTTCATGGTTTCGGTGGGCAAACGCAGCGACCAATAATCGGTAGGCAGTCCTGCGGCACGGTTGGCATTGATGGCACGCTGAATCCGCCCCGGCCCTGCGTTGTAGGCCGCCAAAGCCAGTTCCCAACTGCCAAACTGATTATACAAACTGGTTAAAAAGTCATAAGCGGCACGGGTGGACTCAATCACATCACGGCGACCGTCATAAGTGGTGCTTTGGTTTAAGCCATAAATTCGCCCCGTACTGGGAATAAACTGCCAAAGCCCTGCGGCAGCGGCATTACTGGTGGCAGAAGGGTCGTATGAACTTTCAATGATAGGCAATAACGCAAGCTCGGTAGGGATACCCCGTCTTTCTGCTTCGGTAACGGTATGATACAAATAACGTGATGTACGAGCGGTCAAACGGTTGATATAATCTTGACGACTATAAAACCAAGACTTTTGGGCTTCAATTCGGGTATTACTGATGTGATTCATGCGATAACCACGACGCACCCTATCCCACAAATTACCATAACGCTGAACGGTCAGCTTATCCCCTTCCACCATGCTCATGTCGGTGGCTTGCAGCAAGTCTTCTAATTCATCTAAGGTTGCTTGATCCAAAATCCCTGCATAAACATCATCGTCCGACACCACATCAGGAACGGTACGAGTGTTTACTTTAGGCATGGTGCTTTGGGGCTTAGTGGCTTGGGGCACATTAGATCCTGTACTGGCACAAGCAAACAACAAGCACGATGATACCGACACCACAAGTGGCTTTAATAAACGAAATTGGGTCGCATTTTTGCTGATTTTCATAAGTATTCCTGATAAGCCGCTGACATTCGTCCATTATAATATACCATTTAGATTATGGCAAAGCGAAAATGGCAACCAAATGATATGGTAGTGAATCTTAGTTCACTGTAATTTGCATGACCGAACGCAGCAATACCGCATCGTTGCCTGCATCACCCAAAGTGGTGCGAGCGTTTGAATTGAGTGTTACTTTTTTGCCATCTTTAATCCAACTTTCGGTGGTGCTGACTTGGGCACGGGCTTGTCCGCCACTGATGACGATGTCGCTGATGTGGATTTGATATTGGTAATTTGTTGAATTTGCCCAGCTTTTTTGTAAAAGCTGCAAATAACCATTTTTGTCCAAAGTCATGGTTTTATTTTGTTTGGTCAAAGAAATGACCGCATTATCATCAATCAAGCGAGAAATCTGCCCAATGTTTTGACTGTTGGCGGCTCGGTTCATGGCATTGGCAAAATTCATGACCGACGCTTCACTGATGGCATAAGCAGGGCTAGCTAGCAAAATGCTACTGGCTATGACGGCAGGGTAAAAATATTTATTGTTCAACATAAATCATCATAAAATTAAGAAATTAACAAAACACCAAGCTTACCACATTGACAGTAAAATCTCATGATGGAACGACGACCTGAGATCACCGCCTTGTCATGACTTTGTGGCATTTTATCTGTATGACAATCATTCACAACGCACACCAATGGCAAGCTTTGGTATTTTTTTGATACATTAACAGTTTAGACCTAAGCAATCATGGCTAGTTTGTAATATTTTGTTGCAATTAATCGCTGTGCATCACGTCATCGCCATGCACTTCAGTACCCAATCGCTTCATACGGCGCTCCATCAGCTGACGGGCTAAGATTTGCATGTCTTCCACCTTGTCAATTTCATCAACAATCTCAAGACCCAATAAGGTTTCTAGCACGTCTTCTAAGCTAACCAAGCCTTTGACTTCGCCAAACTCCCCCACCGCCAAAGCAATGTGCACACGGTTTTTTAACATCAAATCCAGCAAATCAAACAGCTTCATTTTGGCAAACACAAAGGTCATTTCTCGCTTAAAAGAGCTGATGGGAATGTGATTGTCTTGGTTGGCTTTGGCGACCAACAGATCGGTTTTTAGTACAAATCCTGTGGCGTTGTCCAAATCTTCATCAAAAATCGGAAAACGAGAAAATGGCAACTTGCTGTGCGTAGCAAACACATCACCAACGGTCATTTTTTCGTCAAAGGCAATGACCACCGAACGGGGGGTAACGATGTCTTCTACATTGATACGGCTAAGCGCCAGTGAGTTTTTGATGATACGAGTTTCTAGCTGCGACATCTGTCCTGAGCTTTCGCCGGCATTGGCAAGGGCGATGAATTCGTGGCGGTTGAAGTCGCTTTGGGTATTGCCTTTGGTCAAAAGCCGTGATACTTTTTCGGCAAACCACACAATCGGGAACAACAGCATATTAATGCCCTTGACATAATATGCCACAGGCACACTAAATTTACGCCAATAAGTCGTGCCAAGGGTTTTGGGAATGATCTCTGTACCAATCAAAATCACCACCGTCATGGTGGCACTAAACACTCCAAACCACATATCGCCAAACACAATCACCGCTTGAGCGCCCGCCCCAAGTGAGCCTAGCGTATGCGCCACTGTATTGAGCGTCAAAATGGACGAAATGGACTTTTCTATGTTGTTGATTTTGACGTCTTGTAGCAAACTGGCGGTCTTTGGGTCGCTGTCTGCGATGGTGTCAATGTAGCTTGGTGTCATGGTCAAAAGCGTCGCTTCTGACACAGAACAAATAAATGACACAATCAGCGATAAAGAAATATAAAAAATAAGCAACATCATGTTGGCATGAGTCGCTTCAGGGGCAGGGCTTGCATAAGCCACAAAAGGTATGATAAGTAAGGTGGTTAATACCAAAAAGGCAAAAGCGTTTCGCTTAACAGTCAAAGATCGGGGCATTGTAAAAGAACATCACCATTAAAAAGCCATCATATTAAGGCAAAACAAGGCAATGTGCAAGGGGTACAGCCATATATACGTTTTGATCGCCCAAACAACCGATAAAATACACGAACTTAGTCAAAGTATGTTATGATATGTGTTATTTTAAAATTTAGGAGTAAATTATGTTAACAACTGTGATTGCAACCAGCGCCAATCAACCGTCCATGCTTGGACAATTATTGATTCCCATAGCATTTTTTGCTATTTTTTATTTTTTAATCATTCGCCCCCAATCCAAACGCAACAAGGAGCACAAAGCCATGGTGGATAGCCTAAGCGTTGGTAGCGAAGTGGTGTTTGCTGGCGGACTGATTGGCAAAATCAAAAAAGTAGAAGGCGATTACGCCGTCATTACCCTAAACAATTCTACCGATGTCAAAATCCAACGTGCAAGCGTCATCACTGTTTTGCCCGCTGGCACCATTGACAACATCTAATAAGATTACCCAGTTTTGTGCCATACAAAACTGGCGTTAATTTTTTATCTTTTACCTTTGTTTTAAGAAATCCCTATGCACTACCCTGCTTGGAAATACCTACTGATTGTGGTGGTACTTGTCATCTCTGGCATTTACGCCCTACCCAATCTGTATCCTGATGAACCTGCCGTACAAGTAACCAGTACTTCTGCAGGCACACAATTAAGCGAAGATGCCCTAACTCAGTCCACCGCCCTGCTTGATAAAGCGGGGGTTTCTCATCATGGTGGCACGTTTGAAAATAACAGTGTACTTATCCGCTTAAAAACCGCTGAAGATCAATTAAAAGCCCAAGAAACCTTACGCAAAGATTTGGGCGAAAATTATGTGGTGGCATTAAACCTTGCCCAAACCACCCCCCAGTGGCTAAAAAACCTTGGGGCAAAACCCATGAAATTGGGTCTGGACTTGCGTGGCGGGGTACGTTTTGTGCTTGAAGTGGACATGAAAAAAGCCCTTGAGCAACGCCTAAACAACGCCACCCAAGACGTTCGCCGCACTTTACGCACCGAAAAACTCAGTGCCAGCAGCATCAAACAAAGCGACACAGGTCTGATACTGACCTTTGACAATGCCGACACCCGAGATAAGGTACAAAACGTTTTGCAGCGCAGCATGACCAATTTTGACTTTCGCCCTTTGGTCAGCGAAGAAGGTCATACGCTGCACATGAATTATACCGAAAATGCCATCGCCGAAATCAACAGTTATGCTGTAGGTCAAAACTTAACCACACTGCGTAACCGTATCAATGAACTTGGGGTTGCTGAAGCGTTGGTGCAATCACAAGGCTCTAATCGTATCGTAGTAGAACTTCCTGGGGTACAAGACACCGCCGAAGCCAAACGGGTACTTGGTCGTACTGCAAACCTTGAGTTTCGTATGGTCAGTGAACAAAGTGCTTCTTTTGTAGGTGGCGTACCCCCCGCAGGGACAGAAAGCTTTCCTTTTGCCACTTTGGACGGGAAGCCTGTACTGCTTGAACGTCAAGCCATCGTAACAGGGGACAGGGTACAAAACGCCCAAGCAGGGGTAGATAAGGATGGTCGCCCACAAGTTGCCATCACCCTTGACAGCGCAGGTGGCAAACTCATGCAAAACGCCACCAGTAATGCCATCGGCAAGCCCATGGGTGTTTTGTTCATTGAAAACAAACAAAAAGTCAGTTTTGAAACCGATCCAACCACAGGCGAAACCACCGAAGTTCGCACCCCTTACAGCGAATCTCGGGTCATCAACACCGCCACCATTCAAGCAGTACTTGGCTCTTCATTTGTCATCACAGGCTTAGACAGCCACGCCGAAGCGTCCGAACTTGCCCTACTGCTTCGTTCTGGTGCTTTGGCAGCCCCCATGTACTTTGTAGAAGAACGCACCATCGGTCCTTCACTGGGACAAGAAAACATTGACAAAGGCTTATTTGCTTCTCAAATTGGCTACTTGCTTGTGTTTTTGTGGATGTTGGTGTTTTATAGAGCGTGCGGGGTCATTGCCAATATTGCACTGGCACTGAACATCATCATGCTTATCTCCATCATGAGTATCATTGGCTCTGCCCTAACCTTGCCTGGTATTGCAGGTATTGTGCTTACCATGGGTATGGCGGTTGATGCCAACGTTTTGATTTTTGAACGCATTCGTGAAGAAATTGCCAACGGTGCCAAACCCAAAGCGGCGATTTTGGCAGGTTTTGATCGTGCCTTTAGTTCCATTTTTGACGCCAACATTACCACGCTTTTGGTTGCCTTTATCTTGTTTGCCATTGGTACAGGCCCCATCAAAGGCTTTGCCGTTACTTTGGCAATCGGTATCATCACGTCTTTATTTACCGCCATTATCGTTACCAGAGCCTTAATGCAACTTTGGTATGGTAATCGCAAAAACTTAACCAAAATCAGCATTGGTTAGGAGCATGACATGACAAACAATTCATTAGATCCCCAATCAGACGTCAAAGCACGTCGCAGAACGCCACGGCGCAACGGCAAAGGCAGTAACGCTGCTGCAAACGCCCATCTCACCGATCAGGAATTGACCGTTCCTAGCGATGAGTTTGCCGAAAAAGAAGGCGGCATCAAACTCATTGCCAATCAGCGCATTTTGCCCTTCATGAAATGGGCGACCCCCATGACCATCATTTCTTTGATTTTGGTGGTTGCCAGTATCATTGCGCTGTCTGTCAAAGGGCTAAATTTGGGACTGGACTTCACAGGCGGGGTTTCGGCAGACGTACACTTTAGTCAGCCCGTAGAACAAACCGATGTCAGCACAAGCCTTGCCCAAAAAGGCTTTGATGATGCGGTGGTGCAATATCTAGGCACTCGTAACGAACTGCTTGTTCGCCTACCCCCCCAAGAAGGGCAAACCGTAGAAAGCCTAAACACCGCCTTGACAGAAGCGTTAAGCCTGCCCGATAACAGCGTCAGTGTCAGCAACATCAACATCATCGGCAGCCAAATTGGTAATGAAATTTACCTAAACTCACTGATGGCGGTGGGTTTGGCGCTTGTGCTGATGATGGCTTATATTGCCGTGCGTTTTGAGTTTAAGTTGGCTTTGGGTGCGGTTTTGGCGCTGTTTCACGACGTGATCGTGGTGTGTGGTCTGTTTGCCATCTTTGGTTGGCCCTTTGATTTGACGGTACTGGCTTCTATTTTGGCGCTGATTGGTTACTCGGTCAATGACACCATCGTAGTTTATGACCGCATT
>JBHAZZ010000125.1:0-19540 GCA_041781275.1 Moraxella sp. | reverse complement strand
CTCATTGGGCAACTCAGGGCGTTTTATTGCTCAACGCCACACTGACCGTAGAGCAAGGTCAAGCAGGCAGCCACCAAAATCAAGGTTGGGAAGAGTTTACCGACGCTGTCATTAACGCCGTCAATGACCACACCGAGCATACTGTGTTTATTTTGTGGGGCAGTTATGCCAAGAAAAAGGGGCGTTTTATTGACACCAGTCGTCATTTGGTACTCAGCGCCAACCACCCTTCGCCTTTGTCGGCAAATCGTGGGGGATTTTTTGGCACACGTCCTTTTTCACAAGCAAACAATTACCTACAAAAACACGGCAAAGGAGCGATTGATTGGGCGCTGCCTGCGTGATAACCCCTTATGACTTACCCGTGCCAGTACCCAATTTTGCACAGCACCAATTTTGGCAAACAAGCGATGTGGCAATGATGACTTATGCGTTATCGGTCGCAAAGCAAGGGGCAAAACTTGGGGAAGTGCCTGTGGGTGCAGTACTCGTCCATCAAGGCAAAATTTTAGCAACAGGCTTTAACTGCCCCATTTTAAGCTCTGATCCGACCGCTCATGCCGAAGTGGTCGCCATACGAAAAGCGTGCCAAAAGCTACATAATTATCGCCTGCCACAAGGGACGACTTTATATGTTACGCTTGAGCCATGCACTTTGTGTTTGGGCGCCATGATTCACGCCCGCCTAAGCCGTGTGGTGTTTGGGGCATACGAACCCAAAGCAGGCGTTATTCTAAGCCAAGAAACATTTGCCCAAAAAAGCTATTTTAATCACCATCTAGACGCCCAAGGCGGATTGCTTGCCAATGAATGCGGGCAATTATTAAGCGCATTTTTCCGCCAAAGACGACAGCAAAAACGTGCACAGCGCTATACCCAAAAAGACAGCAAACACCAAACACCAAACTTCCATCACCATTTTTAAATTGACACTCTTATGACTTCTACTTATCCCATCATTACCATAGACGGCAACAGCGGTGCAGGTAAAGGCACACTTGCTTATCGTTTGGCGCAAACCTTTGATTTTCAGCTTTTGGACTCTGGGGCGTTATATCGCATTGTTGGACTGTGCGCTTATCAAACAGGTATTTTGACCGACGCTCACATTGCAGGCTTAGCCATTGATGACGCCACCGAAGCACAAATCACCGCTTTGGCAAATACGCTCATCATTGATTTTAAAGTCAATACCACCACCCAAGCGGTAGATATTATCTTAAATCACAACCCCCTAACAGACGACATTCGTAACGAATTTGTCGGTAAATTAGCATCAAAAGTCGCCACCTTGCCCACACTGCGCACTGCCTTATTGGATTTACAAAGAAACACCGCCAAGCGAAGTGGCGTGGTGGCAGATGGTCGAGACATGGGTACAGTGGTATTTCCCCACGCAAATGCCAAAATATTTTTAATCGCTGACAGCGCCACCCGAGCCAAACGCAGACTCATTCAGCTGCAACAAGCAGGCAAAACCGCAAACTTTGATGACATCTTGGCTGACATCATTGCCCGAGACGCTCAAGACGAACAGCGTGCCGTTGCCCCGTCTATACCTGCTGCCGACGCATTGGTGCTTGACAGCTCTACTTTGTCCGCCGATGATGTTTATGCTACCGTTTATCGTTATTGCCTAGAAAAAGGATTGAGCAACAAATAGTACTATAACTTAACTTAAAATTATGTTATAATCGCATTTTTTGTGTATCTCTACTTTTTACTTACATTGTAAAAGTCGGCATACAAAACACGTATTTATTTATACACGTCTTACTAATTTCCAGTGAATGTTTGTACCTTATAAATATTCATTAGCATGATGTGGTTATCAAGACCGTCTTGTACTGGCAACGGCGGACATACTTTAAAGGTTATATATAATGGTATCATTTGCTGAACTGTTTGAGCAAAGCAACGCAAACGAAGTCAAAGTTGAGATTGGCGCAGTTATCTCAGGTAAAGTGGTTGCGATTGACAACGATTGGATCACTGTGGACACTGGTCTAAAATCTGAAGGCGTGATCGATCGCAAAGAATTCTTAAACGAAGCGGGCGAGCTTGAAGTACAAGTTGGCGATAGCGTAGATGTTGTGGTAGAAAAAGTAGATAACGGCATGGGTCAAACCGTCCTATCTCGTGAAAAAGCCAAACGTGAAGAAAGCTGGCGTGCGCTTGAGCAGTTACACGAAAATGACGAAATCGTAACAGGCTTGATTTCTTCTAAAGTTAAAGGTGGTTTCACTGTTGAAATCGGTTCTGTGCGTGCGTTCCTACCTGGCTCATTGGTTGATGTGCGTCCTGTGCGTGATACCGCCCACATTGAAGGCAAAGAACTGGAATTCAAAGTCATCAAAATTGACAAGCTACGCAACAACATCGTTGTTTCTCGTCGTGCCGTCATGGAAGCTGAAAATAGCGCAGAGCGTGATGAATTGCTTGCCAAACTTGAAGAAGGCATGGAAGTTCAAGGCATCGTGAAAAACCTAACTGACTACGGCGCATTCGTAGATCTTGGTGGTATTGACGGATTGCTACACATCACCGACATGGCATGGAGACGCATCAAACACCCATCAGAAGCGGTAGAAGTGGGTCAAGACTTAACCGTTAAAGTACTTAAGTTTGATCGTGAGCGCAACCGTGTTAGCCTAGGTCTAAAACAGCTTGGCGCTGATCCTTGGAGCGAAGTTGAACAAACTTACCCAGTAGGTACCATCACCAAAGCCCGTGTTACCAACCTAACCGATTATGGCTGCTTTGCTGAAATCGCTGAAGGCATTGAAGGCTTGGTACACGTTTCTGAAATGGACCACACCAACAAAAATATCCACCCATCTAAAGTCGTTCAAGTGGGTGATGAAGTTAATGTTATGGTACTTGAGATTGATGGCGAGCGTCGTCGTATCAGCCTTGGTATCAAACAAACCATGGCAAACCCATGGGAAGAGTTTGACAAAAAATACTCCAAAGGCGACAAAATCAGCGGTACCATCAAGTCCATCACTGACTTTGGTCTGTTCATCGGCTTAGAAGGTGGCATTGACGGTTTGGTACACTTGTCTGACATCTCTTGGACCGAAAACGGCGAAGAAGCCATTCGCAGCTACTCAAAAGGCGACACCGTAGAAGCTCAAGTCCTACAAGTAGATGCAGAAGCCAACCGCATTAGCCTAGGCATCAAACAGCTGAACTCTGATCCTTTCAACGAATACCTAGCTGCCAATGAGCGTGGCGCTGTCGTAAAAGGCACTGTTAAAGAAGTGGACGCCAAAGGCGCTGTCATTGCACTAAACGACGACGTAGAAGGCTATTTGTCTGTTGCTGACATCGCTCGTGAGCGCACCGAAGACGCCAGCAAAGTGCTAAGCGTTGGCGACGAAGTAGAAGCAAAAATCGTTCGTGCCGATCGCAAATCTCGTAGCATTACTTTGTCTATCAAAGCCAAAGACGAAGCCGATGAGCGTCAAGCCATCAAAGAGCTGTCTAATGCTGCCACAGAGAACCAACCCAAAACCTTGGGCGACATCTTTGCAGGTACTCTAAAAGGCTAATTTGTTTAGCCCCGAAAAAGAGCGGTGCTTGTCATCGCTCTTTTTATTTTTCCATCAAGGTCGCCAACCTACGTGGTCAGTTTTAAGTTTTAATGACTGATAAAAACAAACCACACTTATGACCAAACAAAAAACCCGCCCCACCCCACAAAACCAAAACAAATAACCATCTCTTGAATAAAACCGCTATAATACCCACTGTGTTTGTTTCTTATATAACAAGTAACTTTTAATGCCCAATTTCATGAACCACAAAAGACTCTCCACCGCCCCGATGATTGATTGGACGACCAAAGATTATAGGCGTTTTGCACGGCTATTTAATCCCTACATCTATTTATATACCGAAATGATCAGCACGTCCGCCATCTTACAAGGCGACAGCGACCATCATTTGCGTTTTTATGCCAATGAACCGCCTGTGGTGCTACAGCTTGGGGGCAGCAGTCCTACAGAGCTTGCTAAGTGCGCTGCACTTGGGGCAAAATACGACTATCATGAAATCAATCTGAATGTCGGCTGCCCGTCCGACCGTGTACAGCACAACAAAATCGGAGCGTGTTTGATGGCAGAACCCCACCTTGTCGCCGACTGCGTGCGTGTCATGCAGGATGCTTGTGATGTACCCATCACCGTCAAGCACCGCATTGGTATTGACACTTTTGACAGTTATGACTTTATGCGTGAATTTGTGGCGGCGGTGGCGGACGCTGGCTGTCGTCACATGATTGTACACGCACGCATTGCATGGCTAAACGGCTTATCGCCCAAAGAAAACCGTGAAATTCCGCCCTTGCGCTATGATGATGTGTATCGGCTTAAACAAGATTTTCCCAACCTGTTCATTGAAATCAATGGCGGTATTACCACCCTTGATGACATTCAAACGCACCTAAAGCACGTTGATGGAGTAATGATTGGGCGTGAAGCCTACCACAACCCTTATTTACTTGCCCAAAGCATGACGCTATGGGGCAAAGAGGTGCCCAGTCGTGCCAACATTTTTTATCAGCTGCTTGAGCAGTTAAACAGCCTACCTGTCAGCACTCCATTAACGGCGGTGGTGCGACATTATTTGGGATTGTTTCAGGGGCTTGCAGGCAGCCGAAAATGGCGACAAGCGCTTAGCGGTCAAAAATCACTCACCTTAAGCCAAATTGAACAAGCAGGACTCATGGTGCTGCGTCAAAACGATTTGTTATAATTTTTTATTTATCATTCAAGCTTTTATCAAACTTATGCTTACCCATACTACTGTCATCATTATCATCACCATCATTGTCAGTCTTGTAGCTTGGCAATCGCCCGCCATCAGTGAGCGTTTTGTTTTTCGTCCTTATACGGTCAAACGTGGACAAATCGATCGCTTTATCACGCATGGCTTTATTCATGCAGATGGGTGGCATTTGTTTTTTAATATGTTTACCTTGTATTTTTTTGGGCGAATCATAGAACGACTGTATGTCGGCAAATTTGGCTTTTTGGGCTTTTTGGGCTTTTATGTACTGGCAATCATCGTCTCGGCGCTACCTGACTACATCAAATACCAAAACACGCCCCATTATGCCAGTTTGGGTGCGTCTGGGGGCGTGTCGGCGGTGTTGTTTGCGTTTGTGCTGATTGCGCCTTGGGAGCTGATTTACTTTTTTGGGATCATTCCCATTCCTGCCATTGGGTTTGCGGTGCTGTACGTTGGCTATAGTATCTATGCGCAAAAACGTGGGGGCGGTAACATCAACCACATGGCACACCTTGCAGGTGCAGGCTTTGGGGTGCTAGCAACTGTGCTCACCGAACCGATGATTTTGTTGCACTTTTTTAACGCCCTGCTACACCCCAAGTTTTAGATGGGTTTTTAAAAATTAAACTGGCTAATCTTTAATCTGATTAAATTTAGCCAGTTCAATATATGATAAATTTTTACAATTTACTTAGCATGTAAAATCACCAAAAGCAAAACTACCAATACAACCAAACACGATTATCTGCACAATTATTTGTTTTTCCAAAAATGTGCATTATCAGCAGGAAAACATTCAATTAAGATGATTGCTGATTATTTGTGTTTGCTGTTTGTTGTGAAATACGAGAAGAAATATGCTCAATTTGTGTACCCAAATATGCAATATGATAATCTTGAATAAACTCTTGTACTTCTTTTGAACCTTTTTCAAAGTCTTCTTGCAATGGAGTAAGCTCTGCAACATATTCTTGAAATAGTTCTTCTTGCAATACAAGGGTAATCAAATTTAAATTTTGCTTTGCAATATCAATTGCATCGGATAAATTCATCAACGCTTTTACGCTAGTTTCACAATGTTCGAGCTGTTCTTTTAAACTTGGTGTTGCCATCATGATACTCCTAAATTAATGAGTAGGTTTGTTTTTAGATTGTTCTTTATCTTCTTCAACCTCACCGGTGATAGAATTTAATTGCTCAATTACTTCTTTTAATAACGCTTTTAAGTCTTCAATTAATGTATCTAAACCATCATCACCATTAATATTATCAGTGTAGTTGGTTAAAAAACCTGCATCTTCCATATCTTTAACTTTGCCCTTATATTGCTTCATATAAGTTGTTAAATGCTCAATATTCATTTCAACATTATTTTTGGCGGTACGCAAGCCATTGAGAATATCGTCATAATTTCTAGTCATAGTAGCTCCTTGTAGATTGCGATTGAAGGTTTGAACCATGTTTTGAGCGAGCAGTTTATCATCATACCCTTTGTTTATTCCCATTCGCATGGTCTGATAGGCATGTTTGTTTTGCCAACCTGCATGATTAATCATGTTAATTTTAGAAACCAAAGAGAAAAATGTTCTTGGTTTGCCATCTTGTGCTTGTTTTGCACCAATATCATAACCAACTTGACTATAATCACCTGTATAGATTTGCCAAAGTTTATCTTTTAATGACATAAATATCAATTCCTATTTATGAGAAAAATCTTTGATACAATGTAAGATGTTGGTGACGTCGAAACATAGAAAAAGGTCCTTTTTTTTCAATAAGGTAAAATACTTTCAAGTTTTTAAGATTTTGAATACTTTTAGGTAGAAGTTGTAATGCATTTTTATCAATTTTTAATTCATTTAAATTTTTAAGTTTCCCAATACCTTCTGGTATATAAATCAATTGATTTTGATCAGCGAATAATGAATTTAAATTTGAAAAATTTTCAATATAGTTAGGTAAATTAGTCAATTTATTATCAAATATCCAAAATTCAGTCAAATTTGAAAGATTACCAATGCTTTCAGGTAGAATAATAAGTTGATTACCATAAACCTTAAGATGTTTTAAATTTGAAAGATTACCAATGCTTTCAGGGAGATTTTTTAATAGATTATTGCCAATACCTAACTCGGTTAAATTTGAAAGATTACCAATGCTTTCAGGTAGAACAGTTAGTTGATTATCATAAATCTCTAATTTATTTAAATTTGAAAGATTACCAATGCTTTCAGGTAAACTGGTTAATTTATTACTACTAATCATCAGCACACTAAGATTGGTTAATTTACCAATACTTTCAGGTAAACTGGTTAATGTATTGTCATCAAGATTCAACCTACTAAGATTGGTTAATTCGCCAATACTTTCAGGTAATTCTTCAGTTACTATCAGATACTCAGATAAATCAAGAGTCGTCAATTGTGCCAATCGTTCAATATTTCTTGGTATTTTCTCTTCGGCAATATGATTTTTATCAGCCCATTCAATAATAGATTGTAAGGCATGGCGCCGTTGTTCACATTTTTCAGCCTCTAGCAAACGTCTTTCTTCTTCAGCTTTTTTAAGCTTCAATTCTAAATCTAAACGAGTCTCCAAATCATCAAGCATTTGACGGTATTGACTATAACATTCAAATGTTTTAAGCATTTTTTCTTCCCCATTTTAGCTATTTTTACTTCTTCGCCAATTTCTTTGACGTGGCATGGCACCCGTCTTATCCTCATCAGGCAAGGCATTTTTTAGTTGTTGAATTTTATCTATTAAGTCTGAACATTGTTTATGATTTTGACCGCTAGCTTGAATGCTATCTAATGACGGAATAAACGCTGTTGTTGCCTTAGTTGGCTCAGGTTGAGTAGGCGTTGGTGTAGGTGGAACGTGTTCAGAAATCGTTGCTTGGTTCTCAAAAACCTGTGCTTTGACCTGTAAATGTGGTGGACGAGTCAGCCGAAGTTGTGCAATCGTTTGATCAATGTCGTGCGGTTCATCAATAAATGCAGTAAAAGCATGGTCTAAACGTGTTTGAAAAAGGGCTTCATATTTATTTAACCCTAAAATACGGGAAGTATATTTACTGTTAAATAAACTAGCACCCCCCAAAGCGGATTCATTGTTTACACGGTAGCTAATTCTTAAGCCAATTTGGTCTCTTAATTCAGTATTTAAATCTACACCTTTTAAAGTTTGTGTACATAAAAATAAATAAATACCAAATTTTCGCCATTCACGCACAATGTCGCTTAAGATGTTATTAACATCTCTACGATGATAAATATCTCCACCAAATAAACGGTGAAACTCATCAATCATAATAATAATGCGTGGTAATGTATAATCAGGATTTTGAGCATTATATGTATCAATATCCTTCACATTTTGCGATTTAAATAGCTGTCTTCTCGCTTCCACATCTGGACGTAAATTTTCTAATAGAGTTAAACCTTGTTGTTGAGCATTAGCTTCTAAAAAGATTTTTTCTACATTTGGATGGTCTTTAAATTGGTTAAATTCCACTCCTGCAAAATCCATTAAATATAAGCGGATTTGCCCTGCGTGATAATGTTTACCAATTTGCATGATAATATTATTCATGAGCGTGGATTTACCAGAACCCGGTATGCCAAGTAACATGGCACAATAATTTTCACTTAATTGTCCCAATGATAAATACGCATCATCACCATTTGATAATTCACCAATTTTAATGTGTAAGAAATTGCTTTCATTAGTTGCCATTTGTTTATTAAGCTGTCCATCAAGCTGTTCTATAATCGCTGTTTGATTGACATCAGCAGGTTTAAACTGGAAATCAAAATTTGACATTTTTTGCACAGGTAATGTGCGTTCATCAACACAAAGCCATGTAAAATTTTGTGCCATCATTACATATGGCAAAGTTTTTATCAGCGTATGCAATGCGTGTTGATTATTTTCAATGAATTGCTGTCTATTGTGTAAGGCAATAATATAGATACCTACATCATAAGCATCCATAATAAATTTTTGCATACGTTGTTCAGAAATACTACTATGTGGAAAGTAAACAGTATTGATAATTACCACATAATATTTTTCAGGGCGTGAACTACGAGCATTGTAGTGGTCAAGATGACCATCACTTGCACTAAACAACTCTTGATAACGTGTTTGTATAATCTGTTCTAATTCATTGAATGCTTGTATACAAGCATATTCATTTAAAAAAATGTGATAAATTTGATGTCGTTTTAGTTGTGCTAAAAATGGAAAACTTGGGCGATTGGCAAAATCGAAAATATAAATATGTAATAAACCAGCAGGCATTTCTTCAAGCAGACTCAAAACACTATTTTCAATTAAATGATGAGCTTGTGTTTCTTCACCTGTTTGATACTGCAAGCAAAATCCACCTTGAGTGGCAGGCAAATAAGCAGGTAAACTCCCATAGCGTTGAGAGCAAAATTCACCTAAATAGACACATTCTGGAAATTTGATTTGAGCCATGATGCAAAATATCCATTTTACTTATATGGATTAAATTGTAACAACTTGACATATGAAAAGCAAATGTTTTTCTTGCCGTTGGAGCAGCTCTTTTTCAATTACATCTATACTTTGAGATAGTTTAGAATATCAAAAATCACTTCCCATTAAATGTCACTATAGTAGCATCGTAGTGTTGGAATTATTTTATCTGATAAACTAAAGAATCCACCATATTTACAATCTACTTAAGTTCAAATAACAAACTAACTTTCGTCATTTAAATATGTTTAATAACCAATATAACATACTGATATTTTATTGTTTTTTAATATCCAATTGACCATACCAATAATTAACACATATTCACCTACTCCAAACAAACTTTTCAACATCAAACCGCCTTGGTGCGTTCTATCAGCCACTGTTTTGCCTTACCTGAAACTTGTGGCAATAAGGCTTGACGAACTTTTGCATGATATTCATTGAGCCACGTTTTTTCATCTTCGTCCAATAATGACACATCAAGCAACCGAGTATCAAACGGGCAAAGCGTCAAAGTTTCAAAGGCTAAAAATTCGCCAAATTCACTGCATTTGTCCTGCACACACACCATCAAATTTTCAAGGCGTATGCCGTATTCGCCCGTGCGATATAGCCCCGGTTCGTTACTGGTTACCATGCCGACGTTCATCACTTTTTCGGCGCTTGGCGCAGCATGATACGAAATGCTTTGCGGCCCTTCATGAACGTTTAAAAAATAACCCACGCCATGCCCCGTACCATGTCCATAATCTAGCCCCTGCTCCCACAATTTAACCCGTGCCAAAACGTCCAGTTGCCCTGCTGACAAACCTTTTACAAACACCGCTTTTGCCAGTGCGATGTGCGCTTTTAGTACATAAGTTACATCACGTTTTTGTGTATCCAAAATGCGTCCGATACCCACCATGCGAGTAATGTCGGTTGTGCCGTTTTGGTATTGTGCGCCAGAATCAATCAAAAGCAACCCATCGCCTTGCAAGGTGGCAGAGTGTGTGGCACTTGCCCGATAATGCACGATCGCCCCATGAGCGCCAAAACCTGCAATGGTATCAAAACTTGGACTGACATAATAAGGCTGACGCTCTCGAGCGGCATTTAGCATACGCTCCACATCGGTTTCGTCCAAAACATCGCCTTGATGAAGTCTTTCTTCAAATTCGGCAAAAAATTCACAAAGCGCCACGCCATCTTGACGCATGGCATGACGAATATGAGCAATGTCGCTGTCTGATTTGATGGCTTTTAATAAAGTGCTTGGGTTGGTCGCCCCAATAAAAGTGCATGACGCTGGTATGGCATTGTATATGTCTATGGCGACCTTTTGGGGATCAAACAGCACCGTTCCTGTCAGGGCTATTAGCGCCTGCATGATGGCGTGATAAGGCTGAACGTCAATGGCGGCAGCGTCTAATTGGGCTTGGGCGTTTGGGGTTAATTTTTGTTTATCTACAAATAAAGTTGCTTTGTCTTGCCAAATGAGCATATGCGCCAAAAACACAGGGTTAAACGCCACGTCCGCCCCCCGTAAATTGGTCAGCCACGCAATGTCATCTAAGCTACTAATCAAATGCACCTGCGCCCCTTTTTGGGTCATTTGGCTACGAATTTGGCTTAATTTTTGGGCGACTGTGGTGTCCACAAAACAAGGGTCATGCACCACGATGTTTGCTTTTGGCAAAGGCGGTCTGTCTTGCCAAACTTCATCTAGCAAATCATGCCACACCACCGTAATGTGTTTTTCTGCCAATGTTTGCTGTATTTTTTGGGCGTAACTGACCGCCATACTCATGCCATCAATGGCGACAGTAGCGCCATCGGGTAACATTTGTAGCAGTGTCTCGTTTAGGTAATTATCTACGCCTTGTCTTTGCAGAGTAATGCCTGTGTCTTGCAGTTCCATGTCCGCTTGTATCCAGTAGCGACTGTCCGTCCATAGCCCTGCAAAATCTTGGGTCAGCATGAGCGTTCCTGCCGAACCCGTAAAACCCGACAAATATTCTCGCCCCTGCCAATGCTTAGGCAAATATTCAGACAAATGCGGATCGGCGCTCATCACCACCAGCGCATCAATACGGCGGTCTGCCATCAAACTGCGCACTGCCGCCAGACGCATGATAATGGTATTTTTTGTATCAGTCATAGGGATTCCTTATGGGTGCTTGGGGTAAAATTGGTGTATGTCCACGGGGGTTTTGTAGGGGCGATTGGGCAACTCTTGCACCAGTTTTGGCACCAAATATCCCGACAAACGTTCCAAAAGCTGCCAATAAATGTCTATCGCCGTTTTTAATTCAAGGTCAAAATGCGCCGCCCCTGCCACTTTATCCAAAATGTGCAAATAATAAGGCAGCACCCCAACATCAAACAAACGATGGCTTAACTGAGCAAGCACGTCTGCACTGTCATTAATGCCTTTAAGCAGTACGGTTTGATTCAGCAGCGTTACCCCTGCTTGTTTGAGTAGCTGGCATTTTTGTGCCAAAGTGTCGTCAATCTCGTTGGGGTGATTGATGTGCAGCACCATCACCAACTTTTTAGATGACCACCGAGATAAATCCAGCAATTCATCATCAATGCGACTGGGCAACACCACAGGCACACGGCTATGAATGCGAATGGTTTTTAGGTGCTGGATTTGCTCAAATTCCCCAAACCATGTAGCCAATTTGGACGTTTTTAATAACAAAGGGTCGCCGCCACTTAATAACACTTCATCAATGTCTGTATTTTTTTTAATATAATCAGAGATTTGTGCCATTTCTTGTGTGCTTGGCAAATTTGCTCCATAGTCAAAATGCTGACGAAAACAATAACGACAATGCACCGCACACGCCCCCGTCAGCGTGATCAGCACCCGATTTTTGTATTTGTGCAGTAGCCCCTTTTGGGGATTGTGGGCGTTTTCTGCCAAAGGGTCAATGCCAAATCCCAAGACGGTTTTTTGTTCATCACTGCTGGGTACTATTTGGCGCAGCAAAGGATCGCCAGCGTCCCCTTTTTTCATTTTGGCAACGAAGGCGTGTGGCACTTTTAGGGCAAATTTTTTAGGCTTAAACAGCGTGTCAGGCACTTTAAGCTCTAAAAGGCGGTATAGCTCTTGTACGTCGCTGACAGCATTTGCCAGTTCTTGTTGCCATACGGCACGATCGGGCGCATGGTTATTTTGCCAAGTATCTGCTTCCCTAAAAAAGGCGGTGTTTTGATATTTTTTTGACAACATTTATAAAAAATCGCTATAATATATGGTTTGCATATTATACTTCAGTTAAGGTAATTTTTCATGGCAAGTTTTTCTACCAATGATTTTAAAGCAGGACTAAAAGTCATGCTTGACGGCAACCCTTGCGCCATTTTGGAAAACGAATACGTCAAACCTGGTAAAGGTCAAGCCTTTAACCGTGTCAAACTTCGCAACCTAAAAACTGGCAAAGTGCTAGAACAAACCTTCAAATCAGGCGACAGCCTAGAAGGGGCGGACGTGGTTGATACCGAAATGAACTATCTGTACAATGATGGTGAGTTTTGGCACTTTATGCACCCTGAAACCTTTGAACAGCTACAAGCCGACAAAAACGCCATGGGCGATGCCGCTCAGTGGCTAAAAGAAAACTCAAACGCCGCTTGTACCATTACTTTGTTTAATGGTGCGCCTTTGTCTGTTACCCCACCCAATTTTGTTGAACTGCAAATCGTAGAAACTGACCCTGGGGTGCGTGGTGATACTTCAGGCGGTGGCGGTAAACCTGCTCGCCTAGAAACAGGGGCGGTGGTGCGTGTGCCTTTATTCGTACAACAAGACGAAATCGTCAAAGTAGATACCCGTACTGGCGAATATCTGTCTCGTGTTTAAGTCATCTGCTGACAAGATAGTGATAAAAATAGCCCTGAAATGTTCGGGGCTGTTTTTTTGTATGGATTTTGACAATTTTCAAGTTTAATATGTTTAAACTTACCCCAAATAAATAACCCCAAATATTAACTTGGGGCTATTTGATTAAGCAATCTAACGTCCATCATGATAACAAACGAGCAAAAATTTGTAATGCCGCAGTATTGATGATGTCCACAAAAAATGCCCCCACCATTGGCACAACCAAAAATGCCTTATGTGATGGCAAATAACGATCGGTAATGGCTTGCATATTGGCGATCGCTGTTGGCGTCGCACCCAATCCAAAACCACAATGTCCTGCCGCCAGCACCGCCGCATCATAGTCTTTGCCCATAACACGAAACGTTACAAAGTACGCATATAAGATCATTACAACGGTTTGCACCAATAAAATGATCAAAATAGGCCCTGCCAAATCTGACAATTCCCAAAGTTTTAAGGACATTAATGCCATCGCCAAAAACAAACTGAGCGTGGCGTTACCAAACACATCAATGGCACGGTCAAACATATCAAAGTTAAACACAGTGGTCAAAACATTACGCAGCACCACTCCACCAAACAACGCCCACACAAAAGTAGGAAGCTCAAACCATGTACCTTTGGCAATGTCGGTCATGACACTAGAAAAGACCAAGCACACCGCAAACATCGCCAACGTCTCAATGGTAGATGAAGCAGTAATCAAACGAATGTTGTCAGGTTTTTCAAAAACTTCTTTGTTGGCACGATCTTCGTTTTCGCTATGTTTTGTACTATACAAAGATTGTGCGTCAGCCAGTTTTTCTACTTCGCTACGATTTTCGTCCACTTTGGTGGGTTTTATGCCAAGCTTGGTTACCAGTTTTTTGGCAACAGGCCCACCAATAAGACCGCCCGCCACAAGTCCATAGGTTGCCGCCGCAATACCCACGGTGGTTGCTCCCATCACTTGATATTTATCTTCTAAGGTTGCTCCCCACGCAGCCGCCGTACCATGACCACCTACCAAGGCGATAGAGCCTGCCACAAGCCCCATTCTATCATCAAGCCCTGTCAGTTTTGCCATGATAATGCCAACTGCATCTTGCAAGAAAATAAATGCCGACACAACAAGGGTAAAGACAAATAAGGGCTTACCGCCTTCCTTGAGACGACCAAAGTCAGCACTTAAACCGATGGACGTAAAAAACATCAACATACACGCTGTTTGCAGTTCTTTTTGAATGTTAAAGCTGTAACCCATCGTCCAGTTCAGCACATAAATGATGGTTGCCGCCACAAGACCGCCCGCCACAGGTTCAGGAATATTAAAATCTTCCAAAAATTTAATGCGTTTTACCAAAAAACGACCCAGCAACAAAACAATTGTTGCCAAAATCAATGTATAGTAACCATTTAGAGTGATTTCCATACAACTCCTTACCATGCTACTGGCTCATAAATCAACAATCACAAAATACCCTTCTTGCTTACCAATTATTGATTTATAAGACCCTAACAACAATAAAAGGAGCGTAAATCATTTACGCCTCCCGCTAAAAAAACACAGCATTATAACAAATATACATAATTTTGTAAAAAACAAATGTTTACTTATTCTTTCATATGGTAAATTATGATAAGCACATCAAGTTTTTTATAAAATTCCACAACCCAAATAACCAACATCAATCCCAATTACTCACAATTCATAAAAAAAACGCAAAAAACTTGTCAGCATTTTGCGTTTTTCTTTGTGATTAAAATTTAATTAAAAAAACACCTTCGCCACTTTACCGGTCAATACTTGATTGATGAATGGCGTATTTTTACCTGCGGACAACATGGTGTCTTTACCCACCGTCCAAGTTTGACTGGGATCTATCAATACCGCACCGCCGATTTGTTGGTAGTTGTCAATGCCGGCGATTTTGGCTGGGTTGGTGCAGATTTTTTCTACCAGTTGTTCAGCGCTTAACACGCCGTCCGCCACCAATTGACAGCCCAAAGACACAAAGGTATCAAAGTTACTGATTCCTGCCACCGACTCTGCAAAGGGGGCTTGTTTGGCGCTGCTTGACAGCGGTTCATGATGACTACAAATGGCGTCAATCGTGCCATCTTGTAAGCCCTTGATCAGCGCTTGTTGGTCGGTGTTGGAGCGTAAAGGTGGCAATACATAGGCATTGACATTGTACCCACCAATGTCATCATCAGTCAGGTGCAGTTGGTGCATGGCAACATCACACGTAATGGGCAGTCCCCGTGATCTTGCCCAACGAATCAGCTCCACAGACGTGCGACAAGTGATTTGGCTAAAATGTGCGCTAATGCCTGTTTCTTCCACCATCAAAAGCTGCTTGGATAAAGCGATGGTTTCCGCCAGCCACGGAATGCCTTGCAAGCCATGAAAAGACGCAATATAACCTTCATGCGCCACACCGCCTGCCGACAAACTTGGCTCATTGGGATAAAAAAACACCTTAAGCCCAAAAGTGGCGGCATATTCTAAGGTACGCAGCATGACCATGTCATCTTTAAAGCCTTTACCTGCATTGGTTACCGCAATCGCTCCGCCTTGTTTTAAGCCTGCCAAATTGGCTGGTTTTTCGCCATTTAACCCTGCGGTCAGCGCACCTAAAACGTGCAAATAAATGCCCCCGTCTTGATGGGCTTTTTCACGCAACCCCTTTAATAATGAGCCATTTTCTAGCACAGGATCGGTATCGGGGGGTAACACCACGTGCAAAATGCCGTTTTGGCGTGCCGCCTGTCCTTCGCTTGCCAAGGTGCCATGCGACTGATGCCCCGGTTCACGAAGTCGGGCACACAAATCCACGATTGGGGGAATAAGCCAGTGATTTTGGGTGTCTGCACCAGTTAAGACGCTGGCGTCAAATTGCCAATTGCTTGGAAGTAAATTTTTCATCTTATTTTCCTTAAATTTTTAAAAAATCAAAGCAGCCCTTTGGCTTTTTATCTTGACCTTGCATTGCCAGTGCCATCACCGCCATACGCACCGCAATGCCGTTATTGACCTGCTTTAAGATGACCGATTGAGCACCATCTGCCACGCTTGACGCAATTTCTACCCCACGATTCATCGGGCCAGGGTGCATGACCAAAGCATTGGGTTTGGCAAGTTTTAGGCGGCTTTCGGTAATGCCATACATTTTAAAATATTCGTTGGTGGACGGCAAAAGCGGCGAGCCAATGCGTTCATTTTGGATACGCAGCCCAATGATCACGTCCACGTCTTGCACGCCTTTATCAATGTCTTCAAACACGTTTACGCCATAACGTGCCACGCCTTTGGGTAATAAGGTTTTGGGGGCGATGACCCGAATGTCTTTTACGCCAAGCGTGGTCAAAGCGCTGATGTTAGAGCGTGCCACATGGCTGTGCTTGATGTCGCCCACGATGGCGACCGACAATTCATCAAAGGGCTTAACCCCTTCACGATAAATAGTCAGCATATCTAGCATGGCTTGGGTGGGGTGAGCGTGCCAGCCGTCCCCTGCATTGATGATGGCGACATTGGGCGTAACTTCGGTCGCCATAAAATGCGCTGCCCCTGACGCAAAATGACGCACCACAAACATATCGGCGCTCATCGCTTCTAAATTCCACAACGTATCACGCAGCGTCTCGCCTTTGTTGGTGCTAGAACGGGCAATGTCAAGATTTAGCACGTTTGCCCCTAGGCGTTTTTGGGCGGCTTCAAAGGTGGTGCGGGTACGGGTGGAATTTTCAAAAAACAAATTCATCACCGTTTTGCCAGACAATTCATTGGTGTTGGTTAGGCGACCTTGTTCGTCAAAATAACCCATCGCCTTATCAATGATGGTTTCAAGCTGGACACGGCTTAAGCCTTCCACACCCAAAAAATGACGAATGCCCCCATCTGTACTCAGTTGGGGGCGACCTAAGGAAGCATTAAGCTGTGCAGTAACGGCAGAAGAATTTTTTGACATGGCAAATCCTTGGACAGACTGTTATTTGTGGGGTAATTTTGCTAGAATGTAAGGTGCATTTTGACTGATGATTCATGATTTGTTTTTTCAGTCCACCAAACAACCCCTATAGTTTAGCGTATTTTCGCCAAACTAAAAAGTAAAACGTGGCTTATTTTTGCCACCTTAAGGATTATGATGATTACGCTTGCTCAATATTTACAAACACACGCCACGCCTGCCCTTGCCAGTACCATCACCACCCTTGCCACCGCCAGCATTGCCATTAGTCATTTGCTTGACAAAGGCGCACTGGCGGACATTCATGGCGAAGCAGGGGGCGAAAACGTCCAAGGCGAAGCACAAAAAAAACTGGACGTGATCTCCAACGACATTTTATTAAACGCCCTAATCCACAATCCCCACTGCGCAGGGGTAGCGTCCGAAGAATTAGAACACATCAACCCTGCCAACATTGGTGGCTCGCTTTTGGTGCTGTTTGATCCTTTGGACGGCTCAAGCAACATTGACATTAACATGACCGTTGGGACGATTTTTTCTATTTTGCCACAATTACACGCAGGACAAGCAGCCACCGAAGCGGACTTTTTGCAATCGGGCAATCACCAACTGGCAGCAGGTTATTTTATTTATGGCACGTCCACCATGCTGACTTTGACACTGGGCAATGGCGTGGCGATGTTTAGCTTCGATCCGATGAGCCAAACTTATCTGCTTATCAATGATGACGTTAAAATCAGTGAAAGCACCGCCGAATATGCCATCAACGCTTCTAATGAACGCTACTGGCTTTTGCCCATTCAACACTACATTCGTGAATTGGTGGCAGGCGACCTTGGCGCACGGGACAAAGACTACAATATGCGCTGGGTGGCGGCGATGATTGCTGACGTACACCGCATTTTGATTCGTGGTGGGGTCTTTATGTATCCTTTTGACACCAAAATTGCAGGTAAAGCAGGCAAATTGCGCCTAATGTACGAAGCCAACCCCATGAGCTTTGTCATTGAGCAAGCAGGTGGCGCAAGCACTGACGGCTTTAAACGTATCATGGACATCACGCCCACACACATTCATCAGCGTGTGCCCGTGGTGCTAGGCGCCAAAGAAGAAGTGGATTATGTCAAAAATCTTCACATCAAAGCCAAAATCTTTGCCGATGGCTCGCCCGCCAACCCTTCAGCGCACTAAACTTTCCAAGATCGCCTAGCCCTTAGGCGGTCTTATTTTTATTGAATGACTTTTGTTTTGATACCGCCTTTATGACACACAGTCCACTGATCAGCTCCAAAGACAACCCTTTTATCAAACACACACAGGCGCTGTTAAACCAGCACCGCCACCGCAAAAAACACGCCCAAAGCGTCTTAGAAGGGGTGCATTTATTGGACGCTTACCTAAAACAAGGTTTACTGCCCCACAAAGTCATCGTCAGCCAAAGCGCTTTAACAAATCATGAAGTCATTGAATTACTTCATAAAATTCCCAAGGACAGCGTACTAAACGTCAGCGACACCCTATATAAACACATTCGCACCCTAGGCGATGGCATAGACATCATGGCGGTGATTGACACGCCTGTTTTGACACTTGGCAGCATCACCGGCGACTGTTTGATTTTGGACGGCGTTCAAGACGCTGGCAACATCGGTACACTGCTTCGCACGGCGTCCGCCGTCGGTATCACCACCGTCATCAGCACTCCACACACCGCCCATCTTTGGTCGCCCAAATGTTTGCGAGCGGGCATGGGTGCACAGTTTGGGCTGCAAATTTTTGAGCACATCGCCCAGCAAACACTCTTAAGCCACGTCAAAACCCCCCTATATGCCACCAGCTCTCACACCGATAAAGTCATTTATGACCATGATCTTACCACGCCGATTGCTTGGGTGATGGGTCATGAAGGTCAAGGGGTCAGTGATGTGTTTTTACAAAACGCCACCGCCATTGCACTGCCCCAACCCAACGGACAAGAAAGCCTAAATGTCGGCGTGGCAGGTAGCGTGTGTTTTTATGAGATGTTAAGGCAAAGGCATTATCAGCCACTGTAAGACATCTAAAACCTTTTTAATTTTTACCAAAACCATCGGCAAAACCAGCAAAACCCCAATCCAAATAAGGTTTTGTACATAAATTTAGCCTGAGTAAACATCGCTTTTTCCCCAAAAATAGCGTAAAATAAGGCTATTTTATCTGACACTTTAAGACATTATGACCGTTCAAACTTTTACCCCCGAAGCTCGCCCCGCCCCAAAAAAAGCCGTGCAAGGCGAAAAACTGCGTGGGCATGACAAGGTGGCACGCATTCCCATCAAAGTCATTCCCACCGTAGAAACCCCCAAAAAGCCCGACTGGATTCGTGTTAAGCTCTCAAGCCCTGCCGAAGTTGAGCGCATTAAAACCACTT
>JBHAZZ010000124.1:0-4214 GCA_041781275.1 Moraxella sp. | reverse complement strand
GCAATGATGGGCATGGGATTCCAATCAGTTGTTACAGTACCTGTGAATGAAAATGCTCAAATGGACGTGGTTGCCTTAGAAAAAAACCATGCAACATCTACAAGATGAAGGCAAGATTGTTGCGTGTGTTGTGGCAACGGCAGGGACAACCGATGCAGGGGCGATTGATGACTTGAAAAAAGTGCGTGAATTGACCAATAAATTTGGTGCGTGGATGCATATTGATGCGGCATGGGGCGGAGCATTATTATTATCTAATGATTATCGTTCAATGTTAGATGGTATTGAGTTATCTGACTCTGTCACTTTGGATTTCCATAAACATTATTTCCAAAGCATTTCATGCGGTGCATTCTTATTAAAAGATGAGAAAAATTATCGCTTTATGCACTATGAAGCAGAATATTTAAACTCTTCCTATGATGAAGAACATGGCGTACCAAACCTTGTTTCTAAATCATTGCAAACAACACGCCGTTTTGATGCGTTAAAACTTTGGATGACGATTGAAGCTTTAGGCGAAGAATTGTACGGTTCAATGATTGACCATGGTGTAAAACTTACTCGCCAAGTGGCAGAGTATATTAAAGCAACGGATGGCTTAGAATTGTTGGTTGAACCACAATTTGCATCGGTTTTATTCCGTGTTGTGCCAGAAGGTTATCCAGCGGAATTTATTGACAGTTTAAACCAAAACGTTGCCGATGAATTATTTGCTCGTGGTGAAGCGAATATTGGCGTTACTCGTGTCATTGATGCTCGCCAAGATGTTCAATCGCTTAAAATGACGACATTAAGCCCGATTGCTACCTTGGAAAACGTACAAGCGTTGTTAGGTCAGGTACTTGCTGAAGCTGAACGCATTAAAGACAACATCAAAAATGGCACTTACACCCCGCCAATTGATTGATTTATAAATAAAAAAAACCGATTGTGGATACAGTCGGTTTTTTATTTTTGATGATGAGTTTTTAAGACCATAAAATAAAAAAGGTATCCATAAAAGATACCTTTGATGATTTGGTAGGCGTAAACGGACTCGAACCATCGACCCCCACCATGTCAAGGTGGTGCTCTAACCAACTGAGCTATACGCCTAAAGTGAGAGCTATTTTAGCAAAAATTTTAAAAATAGCAAGTATTTTTTAAAAATTTAAGGCGTTTGGTATAATCCTGTGTACCACTGCATGATGTCCACCCCCCAAAGTAAGGCAATTATCCCTGCAATGGCAATATAAGGACCAAAGGCAAAAGGTTTGCTTTCGCCAGACAGACGCATTAAGACCACGCCCACCACAGATCCCAATAAGGCAGAAACCAAAATGATTAAAGGCAGCATGGACACGCCCACCCAAGTGCCAAGTGCGCCCAGTAATTTAAAATCACCTGCGCCCATGCCTTCTTTTTTGGTCAGTAGGGCGTATAAGGTGGCGACACTCCACAGCGATAAAAAACCAAACAGCCCACCCCAAATGGCGGAAGTTGGCGAAACAAAGATGTGTTGGCTATTGACAGCAAGTCCCAGCATGCCCAAAGGAAATACCAAACGATCGGGCAGTAATTGTGTGTCAAAATCAATGCCTGTCAGCGCAATGAGTACCCACAGATAAATCAAACCAAAAGCCCCGGCCAAATTTGCCCCCAACACATAGATGGTCAAAACTGATAAAAGGGCAGTAACCATCTCTACTAGGGGGTAGCGGATACTGATGGGGTTGCCACAGTCTGAACACGCACCACGCAACATCAACCAACTGATGATGGGAATGTTTTCATAAAAGCGAATTTGATGACCGCAGTTTGGGCAGCGTGAAGCGGGTAGGGATAGGCTAATGGGGGTGTCATTGGTGATGACTGAAGTAATGCCTTGAACGTGGGTTTTGTCAAAATCATCTTGACTGTCTAAATACCAAGCGATTTCTTTGCGCCAACCATAAGTCATGATGAGTGGTGTGCGATGAATAACCACATTTAAAAAGCTGCCAACACATAGCCCTAAAAGCCCCGCAAGCAGCAGGGCGATTGATGGGGTTTGTAAAATTTGAAGAAGTGCTGACATATTAACCTACGACTGAACCCATTTGGAAGATGGGCAGATACATGGCGACCACCAAGCCACCAATCACAACACCTAAAAATGCCATGATCATTGGCTCCATTAGACTGGTTAACCCATCAACGGCGTTATCTACTTCATTTTCGTAATAAGTGGCAACTTTATCTAACATCTCTTCTAGACTGCCTGCTTCTTCACCAATACCTACCATCTGAATGACCATGCTGGGGAAAAGATTGGTGGTGCGAATGGCAAATTGTAGCTGTTGACCTGTGGCAACGTCTTCTTTGATGCGCTGTACGGCATCATAAAAGACCACGTTGTTGGTTGCGCCTGCGGTAGAGTCTAGAGCATCAATCAAAGGCACACCTGCGGCAAATGTCGTAGAAAGGGTGCGAGCAAAGCGGGCAATGATGGCTTGATAGGTGATGTTGCCAAAAACTGGCATTTTTAGAACCAAACGATCCAAAAAATCACGGAACTTCTTACTACGCATTTTGGCTTGTGAAAAACCTATGACAATCAAACCAATACTAATAAAGATAGGAATATAGTAAGATGCCATAAAATTAGACATATTGACCACCAGCTGTGTAAAGGCGGGTAACTCTGCGCCAAATCCTTTGAATAGCTCGGCAAATACAGGTACTACCTTAATCAACAAAATGGCAGTTACCACAATCGCCACCACAATCACCGCAATGGGGTATTTCATGGCTTTTTTGATTTTTGCTTTGAGCAGCTCACTTTTTTCTTTGTAGGTGGCGACACGTTCAAGCATTAGCTCTAGCGCCCCTGACTGTTCGCCCGATTCTACCAAAGAACAAAACAGGTCATCAAAATATTTGGGGTGTTTTCTTAGGGCGTTGGCAAAGTTACTGCCAGACTCAACATCGGCTTTGATTTTGAGCACCAACTCTTTCATGCTGGGATTTTCTAGGGTGTCCGCCACAATCTCAAACCCTTGAGTTAAGGGTACACCTGCTTTCATCATGGTGGCAAGCTGACGCACAAAAATGGCAATATCAAGGGCTTTAATGGCTTTTTTGCCACTAAATAGGGGTTTGCCTTTTGGGCGGATATTTTCAACAATGATGCCTTGTTTGCGTAGCTGAGCTCGTGCCAGCTCAATGCTTTTACTGGTGGTCTCGCCATTGACCTTTTGTCCACGGCGGTTGGTTCCTGTGTATTTAAAATCCAGCAATTGTTCTGTTGCTACTTTTGCCATGATAATGTGTTCTCTGTTTTGCCAATTGGCATAAAAATACAAATAAAATAGATGTGGGCATTCTACACCACAAGTCATAAAATTGTAAATAATGCTACCGAAGACTTACCCAAATTTTACCGTCTTTGATAGGGGCTTTGATACCGTTTATCCCATTAAAAAATAAACGGTCAGTTTTATGGCATAAAATACCGCTTTGGGCGTTTCTTGGGCGGCAGTTTCGGGGGTGAAAAATGCGTTGATAAATTTATTTCTTGCAAAAATTATACCTATTTTGTCTCTTTTTTGCGTGTAGAATTTGTATGATTTTTGAGTAGATCTTTAATGTTGTCTAATTGCGCCAACGCTGCTTGTTCGCCTTTATTTATCATGGCACGTTTGTCGTGGCTATTGATGACATTAAATGCACTAAGGTCGGGCGTAATGATGATGTCGCTGGCGCTTTTGTCTGTTTGGCTCATGCTGCCTTTGCCATCTAATATTTCCCAAAAGTTGGCTTGTTTGGGTAGGGGAATTTCGGCAGGCAACGCCCCAAGCAGTTTGTCCAGCGACAGTCCAAAAGGCAGGGGCGTGTCTTTTAGGGTGGCAATGTCAATGGGAGCGTGAGCGGTCTTGTCGCCCCAAGTAACACGAATGCCCGTATCGTCATGATGGATTTGCATACGTTCTGCGGGGGCAGTTTTATTATTGAGCACATCAACAGCGATGACAATGTCTGCGCCAAGTTCACGAGCCACGCTTGATGGCACAAGGGATACCTGACCGCCGTCGCTGTATTTTTTGCCGTATTTGTCGGGTATGCGTGGGGCGATGAATAGCTTGGGAATGGCGCTTGAAGCTTGCACCAAAAGCCCTGTTTCTCCTGTGGTAAATACCACTCTGTTGCCGCTTTGGTTTTCGGTGGCGACAATGGCGGTTTTGATGGGTAAG
>JBHAZZ010000123.1:0-19064 GCA_041781275.1 Moraxella sp. | reverse complement strand
TGACATAACTGGGAAACTCTTGCTTTAAGGCTTGGGCGGTTTGTTTTTCGCTGTCGGTTAATTTGCCTGCCACCAATTCACGCTTGACATTATAATCGAGCATGGTGATGGACATTTTTTTGTAATCGGTAACGTCTGCCAGTTGCCACTCGTACGCCATGTCAGCGTGCTCAAGGTTGGTAATTGGGCAGTAGCTAGACACTGCAAACACACTGTCTGACGCTTTGGCAGCGCCCAATTTATCCAAATACGGCGCATAGTCCGTGCTATCGCCTGTCGCCCCAAGTAGCGCTGTCATCGCCCCACCTGCTGACGTGCCATTGACAATAATCTTGTTTGCATTACCTGCCATCACGTCATCATTTGCCTTGAGATAACGCACCGCCGCCTTTAAATCCACAATCGCCGCAGGGGCTTTGCCATAATACTCGCCCTGCTCACTTTTTAGGGTGCGACCCCTTGCCCCTGCCGACGCAACAATTAACCCTTGATGAAGCGCCTGTGAAACGCTATTTGGTTTGCCATCACGACCTGCCCCCACCGTCATGGGTTTGGCAGGCATATAGCCGCCCACCGCATTGGGCATAAAAATCGGAGCGGTATCTACCGTATAGCCATTGATGGTTTTACCTTGAAAATAGCTTTCGGGGATATAGATGTTCATGGACTGATAAGCGCTGTCCACGGGGTTTGCGACATAGACGATGTTTTCATAGGCACGCACTTTGATGGTTTGGTTATTGACCGTTACATCAAGGGTTTGGTAGGCTTTTGGGTCGAATTTTAATGCAGCCTTTGATGTGGGAGCGTTTTGGGTTTGGGTATTAGGCAAACTGGCGCAAGCAGTCAGCATAACTGCCGCCGACAAAGATACGGTGAGTAAAGATTTTTTCATGGCAATCATACGCTTAAAAATTTCCTTAATTATAACAAAAAAAATTATAACAAAAATCTACCATACCAAGCCCCAACCAAACAAAGAAATTTCTGCGCCCAACCCCCATATTAGGTGTTTATTTATCCAAATAAAATATGCTATAGTAAGCACAGCCCCTAATGATGAACACTTACCGTCCACACCATCACGGTTTTAAGCCAAGATGGTCGTCTATTGACTTCACCGACTGTCCGCCGCTGAAGTATCCATGCTATTTACGTCAAATTTTTGACAAAATCCATGTAATTCCATAAATTTTGCTTATTTTGGTCAAAATGGACGTTTTATTACCCAAAAAATATGAACGGGACGATAATATGTACACTTATATTTCTTCAGATTGTTTGTTTGACGCTCAAAAACACGACTTAACAGAATACATCAGCGACTTAGCAAAACGTGTAGAAAGCTATGATTATCAAGAATTTTCTGCCAATTTTGATATGTTTTTACCACCTTTTTATGTCAAAAAAAGAATCAATTATAATTATCGGCTACTGACCAAACTGACACAAGTGGCGATAGACGATAAAAAATATGACGTGGTGGTGTTTTTTAAGATTTTTGCTCGGGGCGACAAAGATTATAACCTTTTGTCGGTCAAAGAACCCAACCATTACTATGGCGAAAGTTTGTACAAAAAGCAAAAACTGGAAGCCGATTTACAAACATACATACATCAGCGCCTGACCGAAACTGACAGTCAGCCCCTATTTAGCACCGAACAAGCCAAAACCTTATTGTACAAAGCCAAACAAAACATCTTGACCCTGAGCACACATCACGCCATCATCACCTTAGAAGAAAGCACCACTTGGCGGTATGACGTTTGTCCTTTTTTGAACCAAACCCAAAGACAGCAGATTTTTGAGCAGCTACAAAACGGCAATCATCAGTTAGACCTACAAGGGCAAACGCTCAACTTTTATCCCACGCCCACGCCACGCATTGGCGAGCCAAACGATGGCAGTTTTGCCCGTCATCTGCCCAAACAGGTACTGATAAGCCCAACGCTTTGGCTGACAGCGACCGATCACAGCTTTCCTTTTTATTTAAATGAGTTTCAAGACCGCATTGTCCAAAAACTGTTTTATACGCCCGACAGTTTTCCTTTGATTGTGGACAGTCCAAGCAATACCGGAAAAACCAGTTTGCTTGCTATGTTATATGTGCATTTTAATCTACAACAAGCGTGGCAAACGGGGGATTTTGTGCCGTGTCTCCTTATTTGTCAGCCCAATGAAAAATCAGCGCTACACCAACAAATCACCCATTACACCAAGTTTTTGCACGCCCAAAGCCAAGACTTACAAGCCGCCACAGAAGCATTGCTACAAAAACTGCCCAAGCTTTTGCCACACACCTGCACCGATCTGGGCGACTGGCTGATGAGTGGCTTAACCAGCAGTGAAAAAGAGCAATTTCCTGCCGAAACCCAAATACAGCAGCCCCAATTTAAAAAACTGTTCCAAAAACACCACGACCGCAAAACCCCCGCCGTCAATGCACATCTGTACTGGACGGTCATTCAATTCATCATAAAAGGCGGACAAGACAAATACACCCTTCACAATTTGTCAGACACCATCAGCCCAAACGACGAGACATTGACACACATTGATAATGACGTTTGGCAAAAGTGGTATCAACCCCTAACCACGGGCAAAAACGCCCAATTTTGGGACATACACGACTTATTGACCTTTGTGCAACAAAAACACGCACACACCAAATACGCCAGTTTGTTGGTCGATGATGCACACACATTGAGCCATTTGGGGATTGATGTGCTACTTAAAGCCTGCGCTTGGCAAGAGCAAAGTGAACAGTTATCCACGCAAATTCCCCTAATTTTTATGGGCAACAGCCACAAAGCCGACACCCTTAATTTATATGCTTGGCAGGACGAATTAACCAAACATTTGTATCATTTTTATCAGTGCGCCAGCAAATTACCCGACATTGCCCCCATCAGCCATCAAATGCCACGCTATCTGGACGAGATGAGCCATTGCCACTTTATTGACTTTCTTGTTAAACTGCGTCATCACACCGCCCAAGACGGCAATCATACACGGCGTTTTTATTTGCTAGATAAGCAAAATACACAGGCATTACACGCCCTAATTGGCAGCCACATCGCCATCATTTTGAACACTTGGCACACCAATCATCAACAGTACCTAAAAGGCAAGATTGCTTTTTTGGATTTATGCAACACGCTACACGCCGCCAAGACAGACACCCGTTATTATGGCAAAGACTGTCTGCCGCCCAAATCTTATGCGGTGGCATTGCTTGGGTTTTTTCATGACAATCTAACTAACATCACCCAAGGCTTTCAAAATGAACACTTAGATGACAGCTTGATAAGTCGCACTTGGTACGTCCATACTTTGCTAAAATTACATCAAGTCATCAGCCAAGGACTAAAAAAAGTATTTATCGTGGGCGATGTCCAAGAACTGCCCTTTTGGTCGGCGTATTTTCAGCAAAACATCAGCATTGCCACTTTGGACGACATTGACGCACGCTATTTGCACCGCCAGCAGCAGCTTGCCACCAAAACCGACATTGCCAAAGCCGCAAAAGATTTTGATTGTCTCGCCCACATTGCTCAAACCCATTACCAAACCTTTGATTACTCAGCTTATGGCGAAATGGTGCGCTACATTTATCATCATGATAAGACTTGTCAAGACGTATCAAGTTTTGCTCACACCCCAAAGCAGACGCAATTTTTGTGGGATCATCTGTGGGAACATCAACAAATTGATGCGTTATTGTCCTTTAAAAATTTCCCAACGGACAGCCTTGGCAGTCTTTATGCACTACAAATCTACAAAGGCTTGCCCCTAAAAGACAGCCAGCTCGCCATCACAACCGCCCTAAAAGCCCTAGACACCGAACAAAAAAACTTTGGCAAAAAACACTTATGGCAACTGCTTTTTCCCGCCATCTGTGAGCTCATACAGTCGCAACAAAACGCCAGTAAGCACTTTTATCAGTACTGCCAATCGGTCTTAATCTCGTTAAATTATCACCCAAGCTGGCACGTTGCGCCTGCGGTGCTTGGGTTTTTGGCGTACCATCATGGCAATTTTGCAGAATGCCAAGCGTATTATGCACAAGACACAGCGCCATACCCCGAACTTTATTACCAAGCAAAATTACAAACGTGCACAGACTGGCAAGAACAGTTATTATGTCATATCGCACTCAACCACAAGGAGACCGTCATGAATATGTTTTATACCCAAGACCTAAATGAACTGCAAGCGATGTATTGGGACAAACTGCTGCCTTATTTGTCCGAAGACAAGGAGTTTGAACAACTGATTAGGGAGCTTTTGCCTGAAATACACAGCCAAAGCATTTTGGACAAACTGGTGGATTATTGCCAAGACAACGCTTCAGAAAACTTCAATCATCGCTTAGAGCGTTTTATGACCGTACGGGCGTGTTTGTCTGGTGATTTGGTGTACGTGCTTGAAAAACTCAAAGGATACGTCCCTGCGGACATCAATGACGCCATACACCGCCTTGCCCTTGGTGGGTTTAAAATACAAGTCAATCAACGCAAGACAAAATCAGGCAGCCACAAAACCCCACAAAAAATCCCTGATGAAGTTGGCGACATTTTGCATGGGTTAAATTTTTGTCCCGCCCTGAAAGTTTGTCAAACCCAAGAAGAATATGCACAGTACGCCCAAATGCCCCACATTGATGAGCTGTTTACCACCTTACGTAAGATGTTTTCTCATCAAGCCAATCACGGTCATTATCCAAGCGTCAGTTGGAACACCGGCTTTTCTATGTCTCGTTATTTGTTGGTGTTATTAGAAAAAAGCCCAAACCCATTTGATCCCATTGTGGCTTATTCTTGTCTTTTGGACGCACAAAATGGCAAAACCCCTTTGTCAGATTTTGCCCTTGAACGCTTGTCCATACTGATGAATTCAGCGGCAATTTTTGATGAAAATAATGAGCCAATCATTGATGAAACACATCAAAAACAGTTTGCCGTCATTCAGCAAGAATTCAAAAAACTCATCAAAAATGCCGCCATCGTCATTCCTGATGATCCTTATAATTTGCACCACTTAGGTATCAAATCCAAAGAAGATCGCATAGGCAGCATTTTGGCTTTGACCAACCAAGAAAATACCGAAAGACAAAGAGCCAAACAAGCCGCCATCAAAGCGCAAAAAGACCGTGAAACCCAAGAAAAACTAAGGGCAGAAAAAGAAAGACAGCAGGCAGAACGTCAGCTTAAACGAGAACGTGAATACGAAAAATCCAAACAAGAACGCCAAGAACGTGAACGCAAAGAAAAAGAACGTAAAGAGCAGGAGCGTTTGCAGCAGGAACGCCTAGAGCAAGAACGTAAAGAACAAGAACGCAAAGAAAAAGAGCGTTTAGAGCAAGAACAAGCCCAAAAAGCACAGCTTGAAAAAGAGCGTTTAGAACAAGAACGCAAAGAACAGGAGCGTTTAGAGCAAGAACGTTTGGCGCAAGAAAAACTTGCCCAAGAGCAAGTACAAGAACAAGCACGTTTGGCACAAGGCTTAGCGCAAGATTTAACACAAGAATGCCAAAACCAAAACTTAGCGCCCACACCGCCAGTAACGCCAAACCCACAGCAAGAGCCGCCACAGCAAACACCAACTGCCGCCCCGATGCTGTCTGCTCCCATTATGGAGAGTGTTTCTGCAACATGTGAACTGACTTTCTTTTGTTATCGGGTGTTTTTTAGCCGTTTGTATCAGCGTTTCAATGTGGAAAATCTACAAACGGGCGAACGTTGGTCGCTGCATTTGCCCACAGGTCAAGTTCAAAGCGACTGGCACTACCAAACCGCTGCCAACGTTTATCATTTGATGAGTGTGCCACTGAGCATTTATTCAGAACAACAACAAATCCGTCTGCACCACAGACAGCAAGGCGCTTGGCTCATGGTTGATTTATAAGCAACGTACCCAAATAACACGCCAGCACTCCAACCACGGTGCTGAGCGTGGCATATAAGCACGCTTTGATGATGTCTTTTTGTACAAACAGTTGTACCACTTCCCAAGAAAACGTAGAAAATGTGGTAAAGCCACCAAGCACCCCAATCGTCAAAAACACATACAGCGATGATAACTCTGGTTTGTCTTTTAGGTACGCCACGCAAACGCCCAAGGCAAAACAGCCCAGCACATTGACCACAAAAATTCCCAAAGGCAAAGGAAATGCTTTGGCGTATTTATCAAAAAGCCAAAACGACAGTGCCAAACGCAGTACGCCACCTAGCCCACTGCCCAAAGCCACCAACATCAAGGTCGTTGCATTTAGAGCCATCGCCCCACCAACGCATTGACCGCACTTTCTGTACGCAGTATCCGCTGACCGACACTGACCGCTTGTACGCCCACCGACGCCAAAAGCTCAATTTCATAAGGAATAAACCCCCCTTCTGCCCCAACAATCAATACTTTGGGCAGTCCATACTCGGCGATGTGCTGATTAAAACTTGACACAGCATAAGGGTGCGCCACCAGTGCCAAATTAGGGTGAACAAATGCAGGCAATTGATCTTGTACAAAGGGCTTAAAACGCTTGGCAAGGGTAATTTTGGGGGGCGTGGTATCCACGCCTTGTTGCAGCCCTTCTAACACAAACTCATCAAGGCGATCCAATAGGGGCGACCCCCAATAGCTTTTGTCGGTGCGGTAGCTGTTCATCAATATGATGTGCCCCACGCCCATGGCGGTCATGTCCAGCACAAGCCGTCTAAGCACTTTGGGTCTGGGCAGTGCCACAATGACCGTCAAATCCAGTTTACAAGGCGGCAACTTATCTAGCGCCACATCACCCAAAACACAGCGGTTATGGTCTAATGCAATGACATTACCCACGCCCATGTTGCCGCCCAATTGCCCGATTTTTAGCCTGTCGCCCACATTGGCAGACAACACCTGATGAATGTGATTGAGTTGTGATTGGTCGTCAATAATGGCTGTTCTTTGTTCAAAATTAAAAGCAGTAATAGGCAGTAATAAGACATTCATGGCAATAAAGGGACAAGCAGTTGATATTGTTCAAGATGGGCATTCTGTTTTTGTAAGGTTAGGCGTTTGCCACTTTCGCCCGCTTGTTTGGCAGTTTGGGTGTTTTTTAGCCAGTCTTGCAAGATGGGTAACAACTGATCGCTACTTTGTACCACTTTTAACGCCCCGACATCTGACAGTTCATCGGCAAGCAATTGACAATTTTTTAAAAAATGTCCCATGATGATGGGTTTGGCAAAAATGGTGGGTTCTATGGGATTATGTCCGCCTACGTCCGCCAAAGAACCGCCAACAAACGCCACGTCCGCCAGCGCATACCAAAGCAAAAGCTCCCCCATGCTGTCCGCCAAATACACTTGGGTTTGTAAGGTGGCGCATTCATTTTTGCTGCGTCTTTGTACGACAAAATCTTGACAAAGATTCGCCACTTCATCAAAACGCTCAGGGTGTCTGGGCACCAAAATCAATAGCGCATCGGCAAACTGCTCCAAAAGCATTTGATGTACCGCCAAAATTTGCCGTTCTTCGTCTGCATGGGTAGAACCTGCCACCCAAATAGGACGATCCAAATGCCAGCGTTTGTCCGTTTTGATGTCGTCAAATACTGCTTGTTGGGTGTCGTTTAAGCCTTGAGCGCCCACCCATTTTAAAGAATCTGCCAATTTGACTTTATTGACGTTTGCCCCAAGCTCTATAAAATGACTTTGGCTTTGGCGGTCTTGGGCGATGATGAGTGATAAATTATCCATCATGCCCCGACTGATTTTTGCAAATTTTTGATAGCCTTCAAAAGATTTTTTGGTCAGGCGGGCGTTTATCATCACGCTGGGTATGCCTTGTTTTTTGAGCAAAAACAGCATGGTCGCCCAAAGCTCAGTTTCTACAAACAGCGCCATGACAGGACGCACATGAGCCAAAAACTGCGCCACCACTGTGTTATCATCTACGGGCACAAAACTGTGTGAGACCGTCTGTCCCATTTCTTTGGCAAACAGCGTCGCCACCCGATTAAACCCCGTCTGTGTGGTGCTGGTGATCCAAAGGCTAAACCCTTGATTTAACAGAAGTTTTAATAAAGGATAAGCGGTATTTATCTCGCCCAATGACACCGCATGACACCAAACAATACCACGACCCACGCAGGGCAATGCCCCATAACGCCCTCCAAATCGCTCATCAAGCTCTCTTTGGTAAGTGGACAAATGAGCAGATTTTTTACCAACTTTATGGCGATAAATCGGTTTTATCAGCTTAATCAACAAGCGGTAATACCAAGGCGCAGAAACTGGCAGGTTATCCATGATTTTTCCCTAGCACTAAAATAACACGCCAAGCACAAGCAGCACAAGCACCACCGCCACGCCCACGCCTGCCAAAATCAACCAAAGACGGCGATCGTATTGTTGTTCAGCTCGGCGGTCATTCTTTAAAATTTCTACTTGGTTCATATAAGCGCAGACTTTTTTGGCTTCCATGTGTCCATTATCTGCCGCTTTTTTGAGCCAATACTCGCCCAATTCTTGGCTACGCTCAATGCCATCATAACCTTGATAATACAGACGGCTAAGCAGCTTTTGCGCCCTTGGATCGCCCATTTCTGCCGACTTTTTGATCAAAGCGGTGGCTTTTTGAGCATCAGGTGGCACGCCCCGCCCTTCAAAAAAATAAAGCGCCAAACGAGTCATGGCAGACATATTGCCGTTTTTGACCAGTACCAAAAGCATTTGCAGGGCGTTTTTGCGGACGGTTTGTTGTTTGTCATCAAAGCCGATTTGCTCTAGCGTTTTGCCGTTTGCCATTTCTTTTTTGATGTATTCATCAAACTTATCAAGCACGCCTGCCGCCTTTTGGTAGCTGTCATTGGTGTCGCTTGGCATGGAAATATTGAGCAAATCTTGATACGCTTCATCAAACAATTTGGGCGTGTGCGACTGTCGTGCCTTTTGTTTTTTGTTGGCGGTTGGTGGCGGTGCTTTTGGTGTGGCAGGCGTTGGGCTAGGGGCGGGTGCTGCTGTTTGTGGTGGTGTGGCAGGCACGTTTTGTACAGGCACGTCTTGTACAGGTACGTCTTGTACAGGCACATTTTGCACAGGCTCGGACACCGCTGTTTTTGGCGTTTGTTGGGTAGGCGCAGTTTGTGCAGTCTGTACTTCTTCTTGGGGCGTTTCAAGCACCATCAGCGGCTCGCCTTCTAGCGTTATTTCATCAATACCACTGGTTAAAGCCGGCACAGACTGAAATAACTGCTTGGCGTTTTCATCACTTAAGGACAAAAATTGCTGCAAATAATCACTCACCGCCCAATACAGGCTGTCTTCTAATACTTCGCTTGGGCTGCCGTCATTGTCCAGCCCCCGAAACACCCGATCCAAAGAACCAAACAGCCTTGCTCCGATGGCAGACAACACAAAGAAGTTTTGGGCGACATTTTTGCGCAGCGCATTTACCCCAAACCCATGCACAAAAAAGCCCTGATAAAAAGTATCCAACTCTCCGCCACTAAGCTGTATGTCTTTGACCCCTGCAAAACAGCGTGCATACACCTTGCTAAAGCCTTGGGCGACATAAGTTTGTATCTTGGCGTCCTTTAGGTATCTGCCCAGTTCTTGTTCCAACACTTTGACAGTATGAAAAATAAGCACCATCAACAGCTTGATAAATTCATCATGATTTAGCACCCTGTCTTCACTGATGTGGCGACTGCTCAAATCCGATTTGATGGACGACAACAGCACGTCAATCACTTTTAGGCTGTCCAAATTCGTCGCCCAAGGTCTGCCACTGTCAGCAATCAGTTGTTTGATTTTATGCTGATAGGCAAAGCTTTGGTGCGGTATGTCAGCGGTCAAGCTTTGGTGCAATAATGCCACTTGGTTATCAAATTCAAACCACACAAAAACAGGCGTGGAAGAGATGTTGGTGTTCATACGTTTACTTATGATTGCTGTTTAATAAATTTTCTAGGCATTCCAACACATTTTTAGAATGCACGGCGGATTGTAAATTGGTCAATTTGCTCAACACATGGGGACGATCGTCGTCGTTTAGGGTATGCCAGCGAGCCAATGCCGACAAAAGGCGTGCCGAAAGCACAGGATTTAATTCGTCCAGTTTTTGTACGGCGGATAGATACAGCCCCAAGCCTTCTTCGCTCCAAAGCTGTACAGGTTTGTTTGCCAGCGCTGACAGCACGCTACGCACCCGATTGGGCGTTTGCCAGTCAAAATCGGGTCGGTTCATCAGCTTATCAAGTTCAACAATTGAGCAGTTTGTCGCTCTGGCTTGCACCGAAAACCACAAATCAATCACCAAAGGTTCATCGGCAAATCTGTCATAAAAATCACCCAAACACGCTTTGGCGTGTGGCAGGTCATACTCCACCATCACCGACAGCGCCCCAAGGCGTTCACTCATACAAGTGGCGCTTTGGTACTGGTTTATCGCCCAGTCGCTTGCTTCTTGAAGTTCTGCCGTCAGTGCCAAATCCAGCAGCACATTTTTGAGCAGTCGCTGACCCCGAGCGTCTGGCGTGTCTTGATACGCCCCCGCAGGCAATGCTTCATACCAAGCAGGCAATACGTCCGCCAATGCTTGTGCTACGGCACGTTTGAGTGCTTGGCGTTTGTTTTGTACGTCTTTGGGTCTATAATCGCTTTCAAAAGCCATGCTTAGCTCTTGCTGACTGGGTATGTCAAACAAACGAGCGCTCAGCATGGGATCTTGGGACATAAGACTTGGGGTGATGGCTTTTAGGGTGTCGCTGTACTCTTTGGTGGATAGTTCAGGATTTAGCAGTAAGCGATTGACCAGCATTTGCAAAGCTTGCCAACGGTTAAAGCCGTCCGTTTCAAAATGCACCAATTTTAACAATTCATCATTTTGGTAAGTAAAATTAAGCTTCACAGGGGCAGAAAAATTTCTTAGCACCGACACCACAGGACGCACCCCGCCCAATGCCAAATGTTCAAACACAAACTCATCTGCCCATGTGTTCAATAATAGCATTTTTTGGGCAAGCAGTTCGCCCGTTTCGCCATGAAACACCGCCACATCAACAAGAATAGGCAGCGCCACAGGCGACGGGTACCCTGCCACTTGGCGAGTTTGCTGGGTCAGTGTCAAAGTAACCGTATCGTCAGCCCAAACAAAATCCCCCGACAGCACAGGCGTGGCAGGCTGTTTATACCAACTTAAAAAGCTAGGCACTCGCTCATCTGCCACCGACAGCGCCGACAAAAAGTCTTCCACCGTTACTGCTTGACCGTCATAACGTCTAAAATACTCATCAGTGCCTTGGCGAAATTTTTCTTTACCGAGCAAATTGGCAAGCATACGCACGATTTCCGCCCCTTTTTCATAAACGGTCGTGGTATAAAAGTTATTGATTTCTACAAAGCTGTCAGGACGTACAGGGTGCGCCAACGCTCCTGCGTCTTCGGGAAATTGGTGCGCCAACAGCACCGCCACATCTTCTATGCGCTGTACGGCAGGTGAGCGGTGGCTTGCCGAAAAGCTTTGGTCTCTATAGACGGTAAAGCCTTCTTTTAGGCATAATTGAAACCAATCACGACACGTAATGCGGTTGCCCGTCCAGTTATGGAAATATTCGTGCGCTATCACCGCCTTGACATAAAAACTGCGCTCGTCGGTGGTGGTTTGGGGGCTTGACAGCACACAAGACGTATTAAAAATGTTCAGCCCCTTATTTTCCATCGCCCCCATATTAAATTGCCCTGTGGCAACAATCATATAACGATCCAAATCGTACGCCCGACCATAATGCTCTTCGTCCCAACGCATGGCGTCTTTTAAGGCTTGCATGGCAACGTGGCATTTGTCAATGTCGTGAGAAGCTGCATAAATTTCTAGCAACACATCTCGTCCTTCACTGGTGGTAAAGCGGTCTTGTAGCACTGACAAATCCGCCAACACACAAGCAAACAAATAACTGGGCTTTTTGGTGGGATCGTGCCAAATGGCATAATGACGCAAATTATCCAGTTCGCCTTTTTCTACCAAATTACCATTGGCAAGCAAAATGGGGTATTTTTTGTCGGCTTCTAGGCGAGTGGTGTACGTTGTCAAAACGTCAGGGCGATCGGGAAAAAAGGTGATTTTACGAAACCCTTCAGGCTCACATTGGGTTACAAACATGGTGTCCGCCCCTGTGCCTGCTTGATATAAGCCTTCTAAAGTGGTGTTGGTCTGCGGAATTATTTTGACTTGGGTACACAGATGAACGGTGTCAGGGGCATTTAAAATGGTCAAACTTTCGTCATCTAACACATATTCATCAGCGCTTAACGCTTTGTCATTTAATATGATACTCAAAAGCGACAGCTGTCTGCCAAACAGCACCAACTGACCTGCCGTCTGTCTTGTCAATGTCATGTCCGCCGACACGGTGGCATGGTCATCATACAAACGTATGTCAAGGGCAATGCGCTCTACCGCAAAAACAGGCGGCGTATAATCTTTTAAAAAAATTTTGTTGGGCGTGTTTGTGGTCATGATACAATCTATAATTAAAAAATGATAGCTCATAGTATCAAAAATTTTGCCCAAAATCATCACAGCTTACCATTCATTAACGGTTTTTCTGCCGAAACGCTAAAAAAATCGCCCCAAATGCCTTGTCAAAGCCGCTTAACTTTGTCATCATACACCATAGTTACTCAGGTGTTTTGATGTGTAATTTTGATGTATAAATAGTGGGTCGTACCGACAGGTCAAACTTATCCCCAAATTAAGACAATTCGCCAGATTTTACGCCAGAAGCGCAGATGACAAACCCCATCAGCTTTTGACGACAAAATCTAGATTTGACCATTTTGGGATAACATACCAAATACCCATACACCCAAACACTCTGCCTTATTTTTTATAAAACAGTTAGGAGCATTTAATGCTTAAATTTGGAAAAGCTCTTAGTATTGCCGTTTGCGCAGGCGTACTTTTAACCACGGGTTGTGCCAGCCAAAAACCCAAATCACAAGTCATGGTTGCCCCCCTAGGTGGCGGCAGTGGCATGGGCGGTTATTATGGTGGCGGTTTGGTCAATAACTCAGACGCCATTCGTAACGCAGGCAATGCCCTACAAGGCGTGGTTCATTTTGATTTTGACTCAGACGCCATCAAGCCTGAAGCGGCTCGTATTCTTGATCAGCAAGCCCAATTTTTGACCAGCAACCAAGGTGCTCGAGTACAAATCGCCGGTCATACCGATGAGCGTGGCACTCGTGAATACAATATGTCTCTTGGCGAGCGTCGTGCAGCGTCTGTACGTTCTTATTTGGCAAGCAAAGGGGTAAATACTAGCAACGTAGAAATCGTTAGCTTTGGTGAAGAGCAGCCCGTTGCCACAGGCTCAAACGAAGCGGCATGGTCGCAAAACCGCCGTGCAGAGCTAAGCTACTGATTGACTTTCGTTACCCTTAAAAAGCCCAACTTAATGTTTGGGTTTTTTTATTGCCTTATCTTTTATCAAACATCAAAGAAAAATCCCCAAAGTAGCTTCGGGGATTTTAACTTGTCTTAGTTTACAAAAAAGACGATTAGAAACGGTAAGTTGCACCCACTTTGACGATGGGGTACCATTCTGGAGATTTTCTTTGTGCTTTTTCACGCACTTCTTTTTCTAGATCTTCAAGTGAACCACCCTGCACAGTGCCTTGAACTTCTGAACGAACTTTCCATTCACCAGTATAGATTGCACCAAGCTCACTAAAGAAACCAATTTTTTTGTTGGTGTTTGGGCTATAACCAACAGACAAATAAGGTGCAGGAGCATCATTTTCCATTGTTAGCTTAACTGCGCCATCAACTGTATAAGTTACGTTACCAAACTTCAAAGTTGAACCAGCGTTTACAGGCGTTAAGGTCGCTGTCAATGTATTGTCTTGGAAAACCACCCCAGTATTTACTGTAAAGCCGTTTGACCAAGGACGCATACGCACGCCCACATAAGGGTTACTCATGTCGGCATCAACGTTTAGATTACCCAAAAAGTCATTGTAAGAGTTACCCAAGAACTTTTTGTAGTTAATGATAGAATCATTGGCTTGCAAATCTACGTCGTAATTAATATTACCGCCTGTCCAACCTGCCACAACTTCGGTTTTTTCGTTGGCTGACCAAGCAAAGTTTACCCCATAACCCAACGTACCAAGCTCTAAGCTAACCGCACCAGGATTGGCGATGGTCTTAGCAACCGTTTTTGTGCCGTCCCAAGCGGTCGTACCTACGGTTTTTACGCCATCAACCACCGCACTGCCTGCATCGGTAACCACATTCGCCATTGCCATTTGACCCAAACTTAATGTTACAACAGCAGATAATACTTTTACTGTGCCCTTCATATAAATCACCTTAAATTACTAAATGAACACCAACACTATTTACATCAATACAACTAATGTGTATCTAATGTTTACAATAACACAACAGTTTACTAAAATCAAGCAAAAAATATACCAAACAAACGATTCAACTTTAAAATCCCTGATTTTTCAGACCAAAGGTAGTATTTACCATATTTGTCAGTGATACCTTAGAAAAATTGTCAGGTTTTTTTGCAAAACTATAACAATCCATAAAACTACGCTTACAAATTCACCCAGTTATGGCAGTTTTTGCGTTTGCCATTTTTATCCAAATATGGCACACCATTTATCAATGACTATTTTTTAATCACAAAAAACAAAACAAAATCAAAACTGTACACTTATTAAACATTGAACAGCCATAAGCGTATCTTTAGGTCAAAAGATACAAATAATAACAGTTCACTACACAAAAATACCTTTCAAAACCGCCCTTTATTGCTTACCATATATGTCATAACTTATTGATATCCATATTATTTAAGATGAGTTATTTTGTTTTATCATGATTTGTATGTTTTTTGTAAAAACTCTTGTTATGGGCGTGGCGTGATTTTTGCAAATCTTCCGATACATTGTTGACAAGACAACAAGCGTTCATTGTTTATTTAGATGGTGATTGTTTGTTTTATTGTCTTTACGCCATTTATCCTATCATCAATCAACCTTTATCAAAAAACACTGTCTATAGGTTGCTGTATCATTTATTATGGGACGTATAATGACTTTAGAGATGCACTCATGAAAAACAATCAGGGTTTTACGCTTTTGGAGATGATGGTGGTGGTTGCCCTAATCGCAATCATCGCCACGCTCGCTGTACCGTCCATGCGTACCATGATACAACGCAGTCAGGTATCTGAACAGATGAACCAACTTTCCGCCTTTTTACAAGAAGCTCGAGGCAAGGCGGTCATACGCCGAGTTCCCTACCAAGCCACCATTGCTACAGGAGTGGCAGGTGGTAGCAGCGCCGAAATCAATAACAGCTCAGGCAGTTGGGCGCCCGATTCGGACAAAGTGGCACTGGCGACAGGTTCAAGCACGACCCCCACCACGCTTACCTTTAGTCTTATGGGAACCATAGGGACCGATGTGTGCTATATCATCACGCACACCAATAACCCCGCCATCGGTCAGGTGTTGGTCATGGATAGAAATGGCTCTGCTGTCGTCCACAAAAACACGATCGCTTGTCCATAGGAGTTACACGATGTCTTTATTTTCTTATCAAAAAGGCATAGGTCTGCTAGAAGTGATGGTTGCCTTAATGCTCCTTGCCATTGCCGTACTTGGTTTTAGTGCCATGCAAATCAAATCTGCCAACGTCAGTTTAGAAGCGGACAACAACACTCACGCCCTTGAAATCGCCAGAGATCTACACGAACGTATGCGTATCAATCGTGAAGGCATTACCATCTTTGAAGGCGCTCGCTATGACGCCAGTACCAACACTTCGCCACCAGATTGTCGCACCAGTGATTGTACGCCCGCTCAGCTTGCCCAGTTTGACTTTGCCCGAGCCAATGCTCAAGCAGGGGAATTTGCCATGACCATGGCGATTGAGCAATGCCCTGTCAGCAACACCAATGACGAAAAACGCCACTGCATTTATGTTGCTTGGGGAGATACCACCCCAACGCTAGGCACAGCCGCCACCGATTGCGCCAATGGCAATACCTACATACCCAACGCCCAATGTATTTTTATGGAGAGCTTTAGTTATGCACGCTAATTTTTCTCAAAAGGGCTTTACGCTCATTGAATTGATGATTGCCATCACTTTGGGTCTTATCGTCTCGGCGGCGGCTTTGATGATTTTTTTAAGCAGTCAGCGTTTATTGGCAGCACAAAATGGCTTGGGTGAAATTGGTCAAAACACCATTTTTGGGTTAAATAACCTAACTCGTGATCTGCGGCACATCAACCTAGACACCAGCACCGCTTATGTCTCCAAAACACAAAACGGCTCGGGCATTATTTTTAATACAGGTCAAACTTCTGTTGCTCTTGGATCGGGCGATATTACTGCCGCCAATATTGGTACTAGCACCATCATGAATACCGACAATGATCAACTGACCATTCAATACAAAACCCGTAACGCCACCACCGACTGCGAAGGCACCAATATCCCTGCCGACACCTTGGTGGTACAAAAATACTATATTGATAAACTGCCCGCTTCACAGCAAGTCGGTGGCGATGACCGCTATGGACTGTATTGCGATGCCGCATGGGGCGGTGGTACAGCCATTGGCGCAGGTCAAACCGTGGTCATTCCCGATGCCGAAAGCTTCAAAGTCAGCCTAGGCACTCGTGATCTTAATAACACACCCACCGATAGAACAGACGACAAATTACGCTACCAAACACTTGCACAATACATCGCAAGCCCTACAGGCACTACCGTTGTTTCTGTAGAAGTCGGGGTGGTCATGCGTTCTAGCAGCTCGGTACACGCTGACAGCAGCATTAATAAAGCACGAGTATTTAACATTGCAGGGCAAAATGTACAGCTTGCTGACACATCAGGCACCGCCACCCATCTAAGAGTGCCTGTCAATCAAGTTGTCGCCATTCGTAACAGTCAAGGAATTGAATAATGAAACATCAACAAGGTGCAACCATGATCATCGTACTGGTGGTTTTGTTGTTGGTTGCCATTGCAGGTACCATTGCCCTGCGCTCTGGGGTGTTTGGTATGCGTTTATATACCAACAGTCAGGTTGCCAAACTTTTAAGTAACAATAACGACTCCGCCTTAACCAAATTTGAAGACATGGAACCTGTGGACATTCAAGCAAGCTTTGCTTTGGGTGGGGTGTATAATTTTTTGCTAGATCCTGCCAATGCTGATAATGAGCTGATTTTTTGTTATAACGCCAAAGATCCAGATACATTTAGTCTGTCTAAAGCCGCCATCATCAAGACTGATGATACTGTAGATAGAGTACCCAACTTTTGTAATGCTGCCACCTTTTCATCAGATCGTGGCATTGTGATTACTCAGGTACATATGCGCAAAAACACCGCCGATGATAAGGTTGCCGAAGGTTATACCACGTCCACTTCTGTGCCTACCACCGCAAACCACATTAACATCTCCATGTCCACCATTTCGGTCATGCCTGCGTTTTCTAACGAAGACAAAACCGGCGCCACAGAAATTGCCAACATCAATGCCTGTTTACAAAGAACAGCGTTCAAAAAAACCACCAGCACAACCACCAATGCAGAATGCTTTATCGGTCTTGGCATACCCCATAATGTGCAAAATGCCGACTTTACAGCAGGTAACGAAATCAAAACTTCCAAATAATTAAGCCATCATTGATGTGAGAATCATTATGAAAAAAGCACCTTCCTTAAAAACACTCGTTACCGCCATTTCTAGCTTAATGGCGATGACTGCTTTGACCGCTCAGTCCGCCAAAGCCAGCGATGTTGAGATTTATCAAGCCGCTAGAAGCGGTAGCACCACACTAATGTTATTATTGGATATTTCAGGTTCTATGAACGTTAGTAATGCCAACCGTGATGATTATAACTTGCGATCAGGAAATGGTCCACAATACGGTAATGACAACAGAAGATTTCAGTCTAGACTACTAGAAGATATAGCTGCACTTCATGCTAATAATAGAGCCATTCCAGCCCCCACAGGCACAGGAAACGCCAGAATATACTCTGCGGCATGGTACAATGGTGTGATAGCTACTGGAAATTTCGGCTCCTATAGCCGAGCGCAACTGACAGACCATTGGAACAGACACGTTAACTGGTCTCCTGACAGTTATTGCCAAAATGCTGCCATGACCAGATATAGGGAAACAGGTTGGCAGCCCACACTCATCACAGAAACCACCGCTGACACAGGCAGAACATACACTCGTGATTATTGTCGTGTTCCTGTAGATGCCACCACCATTAACAGCAGATATTGGTCAAATACTAGTGTTGGCGCATCATGGATCATGGATCCTATTATTGGCTGCCCCATGTATACCGCTACTGGCGACATGACCACCATTCGAAGTAACGCCACACACCGTCGCTGTTACTCACGCATTGACCGACTCAAAGATGCCTTATGGGACGTCATCAATGGCAACCCCGCCAAAGGTGTCGCACCCCTAGGTGATGACATCGTCCTTGGTACATCAACCCTAGGACTCGTGATGAGCAGAACAGTGCCTTGGTCTCCCACATCACCCCTAGATTCTGGCGCTGGCAGATGGTGGCACAGAGACCTAGGAGCAATACGAATACCCGCACGTCCACTTGGTGAGATGGTCGGTGGTATCACTCAGCGTCAGGTATTGCTTAATTATCTAGGGCAAATGAATCTTGGCGCTTCCACGCCCACTGCACGCTCTTATGCAGAAACTGCTTCGTATTTATTAGGTACTACAACGCTAACTAACAACACACAATTACGTGAAACCGACTTGGTGGATACAGCGGCAGGTCGTCATCGTACGTGCGTAAGATGGGGAGCAACACCCATCACAACCGTTGCTGGCGCTGGCACAGTGCTGCCATGCACTGAATGGGACTATACCAATAATACCAATGGTGGTAACAGCTCTTGGCAATTTATTGATGGCTATGCCATCGCTCCAAATCGTTTTACAGGTCGCCACAGATTGGCAGGTACCACAAACCCTAACTATAGAGGCGCTGATGAAT
>JBHAZZ010000122.1:0-4106 GCA_041781275.1 Moraxella sp. | reverse complement strand
GATGACAAATTTGTCTTTTTTGCCACCGCAAGTGGTACGGTCAAAAAAGTGGCGTTGTCTGCCTTTGCCAATTTGCGTAACAACGGACTAAAAGCCATTGAGCTTGCCGATGGCGACACCTTGATTGGCGTGGCATTGACCGATGGCAGTGCTGAAATCATGCTCTTTAGTAATGAAGGCAAAGCCATTCGCTTCAAAGAAAGTGCGGTGCGTGCGATGGGGCGTTCGGCTCGTGGCGTGCGTGGCATGAAAGTCAATCTCCTTGCCAATTTGGGGCTTGATGACGAACCAGAAACAGACAATGACGGCGATGAAAGCGACAGCGACAGCGTGGTGGCGATCAGTCGTGTGGTGTCTTTGCTTGTGGCGGAGCCAAACAGTGCCAATCAAGTGCTGTGTGCGTGCGAAAAAGGCTTTGGTAAACGTACGCCCATCAGTGAGTTTACACTGCGAGAAAATCGTGGTTCACAAGGCAACATCGCCATCAAAACGTCCGAGCGTAATGGCGAGCTGGTAAAAGCGGTGATGGTTACAGGCGAAGAAGACGTGATTTTGATTTCAAGCAAAGGCACGTTGGTTCGCACCCCTGTGGCACAAATTGCCACCACAGGACGTAACGCCCAAGGGGTTAAACTCATTCGCATTGCTGGCGAAGAAGTCTTGGTGGGTGTGGCGTGTGTGGAGCATGAAGAGCCTGACGATACGGGAGAAGACTTACAAAACGCCCAAAGCACCAACAACAATGTCGGCGAAACCATGTCAGAAGACACATCAAACCAAAATGCAGCGGACTAAGCATAAGGGCAGGCTTTGGCTTGCCTTTTCTTTGGTTGGAATTATCAATTGATTTATATGAGATTTTTTTATGACAGAATACGTTAGGGCTGAGATTATCAATCTCAAAAAAGACCCAAAGTATAACGAAAAATGGCTGCAAGAACGTATTGAAGAAGATCCGAGTATTTTAGGGCTTGGTGATTTGGATTTTAAATATACCGAAAAAATACAAATCAGTGGCGGAAGGCTGGATACTATTTTGTATGATAGTGAGAGCAATAAACGCTACGAAGTTGAAATACAACTTGGGGCAATGGACGAAAAGCACATTATTCGCACCATTGAGTATTGGGACATTGAACGTAAACGTAATCCACAATATGATCATTGTGCTGTTATTATTGCTGAAGATATCACTAGTCGATTTTTAAATGTCATTTCATTATTTAATGGAGCAATTCCAATCGTTGCTATACAAGTAAAAGCGGTCAAGGTAGGAGATTTTGTTTCATTATTTTTTACTAAAATATTAGATGAAAATGTCTACGAATTAAATGAAGAAGATATTATTGTAGAGCCAAGAGATAGAAATTACTGGGAAAATAAGGCAAGCCCTTCTTCATTAAAGTTGGTTGATGCAATCATGCATACTTTAGGCGAAGTGGTGCGAGAGTATGAATTAAAATATAATAAGCATTATGTGGGTATGGCAAAATACAACAGCAGTATTGCCAATAATTTTATCTTTTTTAGACCTAAAAAAGAGTATGTGGTGGTACATATTAAAGCACCAAAATCAGAAGAAATAGACCAAAAAATACAAGAATTTGATGTATTACCCTATAATGGATACGAATATCGCATTCGCTTAAAATTAAGTGATTTGTCAAATGAAAATTCAGTGGAGCTTTTAAAGTGTTTGACAAAAACTGCTAAAGATAGATATTTAAATTGATATATTGTGTTCAATAACTATATTGGAAACATCATGCTTACGCTTCACCATCTACAAAATTCCCGTTCGTTTCGTATTTTATGGCTTTTAGAAGAGTTGGTTTGGGCGTACGACCTAAATTATCAGCTCATCACCCACGAACGCACGAGCAGTCATCTTGCCCCTGATGCATTGCAGGACATACACCCCATGGGCAAAGCACCGATTTTGGTAGATGATGGTAGGGCTTTGATTGAGTCAGGATTTATCATAGAGTATGTGCTTAAAAAATATGACAGCCAAAACCAGTTTAAGCCCACTGACGAACAAGGCTGGCAAGATTACACATTTTGGCTACATTTTGCCGAAAGCTCTATGATGCCGCCTTTGGTCATGCGTCTTGTGATGACTGCTGTGGCGACCAAATCGCCGTGGTTCATTCGCCCTATTGCTCGCAAAATCGCCCAAACGGTAGAAAATTTAGTGATCAAAAACAACGTTACCCGAAGTTTTAAGCTGCTTGATGATACGCTTGCCAAAAGTGCTTATGTGGCAGGCGATACATTTAGTGGGGCGGACATTCAGGTGTATTTTGGTGCTAAGGCTTTGGCAAGTCGGGGCAAGTTACCAGACTGTCCCAACATTGAGCGTTGGTTAAAAGCTTTGGAAGGGCGCTTGGCATACAAATCAGCGTGCCAAAAAGGCGGCACTCTGTTTGAAAACCAATCCAAATGACATAAAGCCTTAAATTTAGAGCAGTGATTTGTCGTATTGGCGTTGGTTGTCGCTACGCCAATTCATCAAAGCTTGTTCACGTCTTTTATAAATCTCTGATAATAATAATAATTTACTTTGTTTTTGTTGTTCTTTGAAAGTGTCTTGCAGCATTTGACACAAAAGTTCATTAAATAACCAACTGATGTCTGTATCAATGTCTGTCAGGTGATGAAAAAAATCTCGCCAGTGTTTGCTAAGCGTTTCCCGAAATTCTAGGCTAAGGCTTGCCAAAATAAATTGGGCGACTTTGTCAATATTTGTGGGGCTGTCATCATCTATATGAATGCCAAAAGATCCTTGTTGTATGAGTGGCAAAAGCTGTTTGATAAGACCTACCAAAGTATCAAGGCGTTCATCTAAATCTTTCCAAGTGGGAAGACTGGGCATATCCATTTGATTATTTTCAAATTTAAGTAAGTATTTTTTATTTACTTTGTCCATGCCTGACAGCAAAAATAGGTTTTCCAATGGGTCGCCATTTTGACAAAGGCGGGGCATATAAAGCAGACACAGACACGCTTGGGTAACGATGTCTATTTGGCTTTGGTAATTGGCGGTATCTACTTTTTTGTAGGGCTGTCTTTTTTTGCCCAATCTGGCATAAATGTCGTTATTTAGCCAATATTTAAAAGTAGAACCCTTGGGAAATTTGGCGATCAGTTCTTTAAGTTGTACCACCGCACGGGATTTGTTTTCGGGGGTGGACAGGTCATAACTGTTACTAAGCACCCAAAACACATAATCTGACGTGCTTTTGGCGTGGCTGATGGCTTGCTCCATCGCTTCTTTGCTATAAGCTTTGATGTAGCTGTCGGGATCGTGATTGTCGGGCAAGATGAGAAATTTTAATTCTTTGCCATCGGGCAATACGGGGGCGGCAACTTCCAAAGCTCGCCAAGCTGCTTTTTGTCCTGCACTGTCGCCATCAAAACACAAGGTCAAACAGTCGTCATATTTTAATAAATGGCTGATTTGGTTTTCGTTGGCGGCCGTGCCCATCGGTGCGACCGCCCCATAAATGCCTGCTTGGTATAGGGCGATGACGTCCATATAGCCTTCTACCATCAAAAACTTGTGGGCTTTTTTTTGGCGGGATTCGTGTAAGCCATACAAAATATGCTGTTTGGAAAATACGGGCGATTCGCTGGAATTGATGTATTTGGGCATTTCATCGCCCAAGGCACGCCCTGCAAAACCCACAATCCTGCCTTGACGGTCTTTGATGGGAAAAATGACCCTGTCCCTTAACAAGTCAAAAAATCGCCCAGTCTTGTCTGATGAGCGTATTAAGCCAAGAATTTTTAACCCTTCTATGTCGTGGGGAAAGGCTTGTTCTAGGTGTTGCCAGCCCGATGGGGCATAACCAAGCTCAAATTCGTTGATGGTTTCTTCTGTCAAGCCCCGAGAAAGAAAATAAGATTTCGCCCTTGGGGTATTTTGTAGCATGAACCGATAATACTGAGCGATTTGTGCCAGCAGTTGATAAAGATTGCCTTCGGTGTCGGTGTCTTGACTGGGCAAAGGCTCATCATACACCACAGTAGGTACGTCATATGTATCGTGATGATTGTCATTTGGTGTGGGTACTTGCGGTGCTGCGGGCGGTAAATTGGGCGGT
>JBHAZZ010000121.1:0-8941 GCA_041781275.1 Moraxella sp. | reverse complement strand
ACACAGTTTTTGGTGGTGGTGGCTTAAATAATGAATCGCCAAAGCGCTTTTGGCAGGGCTGTCGGTGTCGGTCGCCATCTGCCACAATATTTCAGCGCCTTGCAAGGTTTGGTTGTCGTCTGGTTGATGGCTTTGAGCTGACAACATCTGCAAAAATGCCGTTTCAGAAATGATACGAATGCCCGCCCCTGCTTCAATTAAGCTTTCGGCTTTGACTTGTTTACTGCCTTTTCGTCCATTGCCATACAAAGGAGAACCGTCATCGCCAATCACCAAAAAGTCCAATTTTGCCGTTACCGAACCACTGATTTTACCGTTATGGTTTTTGACTTGGGTTTCTGCTTCGCCACGAGTCATGGTTGCCATTTTGCCTGTAAACAAAAAGCTTTGTTCTTGCAAATCAGCGTCGCTAGGTGTTTGATTTTGGGACTGAATTTGGGTTTTTGGGGCAAAGTCAGCAGGAATAAAGCCTTTATTGATGCGCTCAATGGCAAAGTGTCGCAAAGCAGCATTATCACTTTGCACCAGTGTCATCAGCCAATCAAAGCCCAAACTTGCAGGCACAAAACGTCTGACGTCCGACAGCAAGGACAGCACCCAAGATTGCAGTTCATGACTAAAGGCAAGCTGTCTTTGCCAAGTCGTTGTGTCATCTGCTTTGGGCGTGATAAACTCAACAATCCATTCGTGTTTTTGCCAATCTTTTTGGTAAGCCAACGCTTTCCAAAACGCCACCGAAAACACATCTACAGGCAAAATATTTTCATCAATCCAAGCTTGAACCTGCTCGGTAGCGTCAGGGTGTAAAAGCATTTTTTGCCAAAACTCACTGGGAGCATTGGTCAAACCCAGCTCTTTTAGGCTGCTTAAAGCCAAATTAAGCGTTGGTCGTTCATAGCTGTACCCATTAACGGCGTTTGCCACACGCATAAAAAACGCCACGCCCAGCTCTTTGGTGCTAAAAATTTGTGTCAGGTTTTTTCTGGCAAATGCTCTGCTATATGAATTGTCGCTCATCAAACGCTCAAAAAACCACTCAGGACTAAAATCACGGCGATTAAAGTGTGTGATAAGTTGTTTGGCGGCAAAATCATGATGATACTGCGAATTTAATAATTGTCCAAAGCCATCAATGCCCACGGTTTTTCTTGGATCAAGCATGGCAATTTGATCGATGGCAAAGGCACGCACTTTGTCATGATTGCTGACCGCCAAAAACAGTAGCGTAGATAAAGGCAGCTTAGGCGCATGGCTTTTGACATAATCAAACGCATACAAATACGCAGGTTCAAAGCCCGAAAACAGCAGCTTTAACACCACGTCATGCAATCCCAATTCCTTAAATTTTCTTTGTTCAAAATTGGGTGAATTGGTCAAAATATGAACTATCAATTCATCACGGGCAGCGCTTTTTGTGCTGATGGCGGACAACTCTTGGATAACTGTCGCATTGACTTGGCGCAGTTCGTTCAAAAATTCGTGTTTTAGGCTATCGGTGGCAAACTGGCGCACTGCTTCGCTTTTGGCGCTTTTTAGTAACCAAAGCAGCGGCTCAAGATCCCTACCCCAAGTCTTGGCAAACGCTCGTTGATTGGCATAAAACAGCTTGGCATGAAAGCCATGACTGAATGAACGTTGCCCATAATTATGAGCATTATGAAAACAAATGTGATTTAATACCCAACTTTGTCTGCACACTTCGCTTCTTGCGGTCAAGCTTTCAGGGTAACACGCCAAAACCTTGACAGCAACGTGCGGATACAGCCAAGGCGACTGCTCGCCAATCTTACGCAAAAATCGCCACGCCCGAAGCACCATATACGTCTTGGTAGGTGCACTCACTGCGTTCTCCATGCCGTCTTTGTAGCGATCGCAGTCTAGGCGCACCGCAATGTGAGCGAACACTTCATAATCATGACGGGCTTCGGCTTCTTTATAAATGCGCTTAATGCCCTTCCATACGCCATACACCAACGGCAAACGGTCAATGGCTTGTAGCAGCACCAAACGAGCATAAGCGCTTGGGTCTTGCCACAAACTGATGAGCAAAAGATGAATTTTATAGCGAGCAGGCAAAGGATATACGCCCGTGTCCGCTTCTAGCCTTGCTATCATTGCCACACGTTCAGCAAACTGCACATCAGGGTGTTTTTTTGAAAATTCCCAACCAAAAATCTTTTGCAAAAATCGCTGAAAGGTCAGCTCATCATCAGGAATGGGCGTGGTGGGTTCGGGGTCTTTTTCTTGGGTCAAGGCGACCAACATATCAATCAACGCTGGATCTTGAACGCTCCATGCGTGTAAAATTTGCTCAAAACTATGGCTCATACAACGTGCCTTTATTATGAATAAATAGAACAAATATACCTAATTTCTGGCGAAAAACCAAGTAAAAATTAATCACTTAATACAAAAAATCACAACTGGCATTCCATCTATCAAAACACACCGTTTATCATAAAACACACTTGACATTTACCCGCAAATTATCAATAATAGCCCCGTGAAGTTTAGCGTTTCGCTGTTGCGAAGGGCGATGTTGCGTCGTCCATGAGAAAAGCCAAGACATTTTATCACAAGGAAAACTGTTTCAGACCTGCTGATACGTAGGATACACCTACTGTTAGTTAGGTCTCTGGAACAATTACGCAGACGTAATTGACCTAACTAACAGTAGGTGTATCCTACGTGCAGGTCAGTGAGTCTTCCATGTACCTTGTATGAAGTAAACTCACGAGCCCCAAATTTTCAAAATTTGGGGTTTTTATTTTTTAATTTGTTAATAAAAGTGAACAAAAAATCACTATTTTTAATAAAAACTCATAAATAACACCAATCCTATCATTGTTTATCAAAATTTAAAAAAAAATTAAATCATCAATTTGATTTGACTTAATCATCAATAATCATCAGCATTTAGCATTTGATGATAACAATTCAGCAAGAAAACTCGGCAATTTTATACAATTAACATAAATCATCGCAAATAATCCCCCTTATAATAATCACATTGTTAGGAAATTAACCGCCGAACAATATCACAACTTCAAAATGACCGATGATTTATTTTGAATTGATTTTATCTTTAAAGTGAGTGTCCCATGAAAAAACTATTAGTTTCTATTTTGGCAGTGTCTGCTTTGGCACTAAGTCCTGTGGTTGCCAACGCCCAACAGCCAAACAAACCCAAAACCAGCAAGCAAGTTTCTAAAAAACAAGCGCCAAAGAAACAAACCAAAAAGCAAGCTCCCAAAAAACAAACTAACAAACAAGCGTCTAAAAAGCAGCAAGCCAAGCGTTAATTTTTTTAGTCAGCAAAACAAAAAGGCTAAGTTTACATACCTAGCCTTTTTTGTTTTAGCTTGTTTTGACTTAATTGGCTATATCTGTCTATAAATGACAAAGATTGATTGCCCACATCATTAACCAAGCGTTGCTAAAATTTCTTTTAGTTTTTCGGTGGGGTTTTGTGCACCCGTAATTGGGCGACCAATGACCAAAAAGTCCGAACCATTATCCACGGCTTGTCTTGGTGTACAAATACGCTCTTGATCATCGGCTTTGTCTTGTGTTAAACGAATGCCGGGGGTAACCAGTTTAAACTCCTGCCCGAGCGTCTGTTTTAACATCTGTGCTTCCCACGCCGAACAAACCACGCCGTCCATGCCCGAACGTTTGGCAAGGCTTGCCAGTCGCATGACTTGATTTGCCACGCTGTCCGCCACACCAAGCTCGCCCAAAGCTTCATCGCTCATGGACGTTAGCACAGTTACGGCAATCAGCAATGTCTCATAACCGCCTGCCGACAGACGCTCACGACAAAGACGCATGGCACTGCTACCGACACTGGCATGAACGTTCACCATAAACACCCCCATGTCTGCCGCTGCAAGCACTGCTTGAGCGGTGGTGTTGGGAATGTCATGAAATTTCAAATCCAAAAACACATCAAAGCCCCGTTCGTGGAACGCTTTGACCACTTGTGTGCCACACACGGTAAACAGCTCTTTGCCGACCTTTAGGCGACATAACTTGGGGTCTAGACTGTCCGCCAACCTTAGGGCTGAAGTTAGATCGTGTTTATCTACCGCCACAATGATGGGCGAGCCACTTGCGGGGGTCGTCATACGTTTTTCTCGCTACTTGTTACGGCAATGGTTTCTGCCACAGGTGCGGCTTTGGCATTTTCTAGGGCAGTTTTGGTGTTATCCAACGCTGTTGTGGTTTCAATGAGCTTGCTTTGCAAAGTACTGACTTCTTTGTGCAATTTGCGAATTTCTAATTTATTTTGTAGCACCTTAAATAAAAGTATCGCCAACAAAATACCAATCAATATCCCAAGTATGATGGTAAAAATAAGCACCAAACCCAAATTGGTGTTTGGCACTTGTAAAAACAGCAAATTCACCGCAACAGCAGAATTATTCGCCACCACAAGCGCAAGCGAATAGCCAAAAAATACCGCCAACAGTATGGCCAACACTAAAGACATAAAAGCACCTTTAACTTATTGATAATTAACCATTTCTCTAAGTGCTTTACCAGGTTTAAAATGGGGCACTGCCTTTGCCGACACCTCCACAACCTCGCCAGTTTTGGGGTTTCTTGCCTTACGAGCATCACGATGATGCAAACAAAAACTGCCAAAACCTCGCACTTCGATACGACCATCATAACACAAAACGTTGCTCATCAGGTCTAAAATTTCCCGCACCGCTTCATCAACCACCTTGTCTTCTAAATGCCGACATTGATCTGCCACTTCATTGATCAAATCAGACTTTCTAACCACTGGTTTTTCGGTTACGTCTCGCATAATTACCCCTAACTTAGTATATAAAACAAAGATTTGTCATCTTGACACAAACAAAATCTTGATGAGTTTTATATTTTTGTAACATCATTTACAAAAACTACTATCACAGAAAAGACCTATCATACCGTATTTTTTACAAAATATAAACAGATTTTTCTTTGTTTTATAAACAGTTATCAAAAAATGGCTGTCTAAATTTGCTAAAATAACCCGATAATTCCTTGCCTTAGCTGTAACTTATTGTAGCATTTTATACGGAGTTTTGTTACTAAAAAGGTAAAAATATTTTTAGAAAATTACACGATTCTTGCTTGACTTAAAAAAATATTATGTTAAGACACATACACATCAAAGCGAATGACATCGTTTGACATGCTGTGCGTGGGGGGCGTATTGGCAAATGTTGGGGCGTTTTTGGGGCGTTTGACAACGATTTTGCCCGCTTGATTCGTCTGACACTGCGCAATGGTCAAAAGCTGTTCTTCTTCTTGGGGCGTGGGGACATTTGCCAAAACGTGCAACAGCTGCATATTTTTATTGACTTGCGCTTGATAACTGCCCACAGGAAACATGGGATCAAGATAGATCACATCTGCCTTTTGAAGCTTTGGTAGCACAGTCGTTGCACTGCCAAAATAAATACTAATACGCCCAAGGAGCTTTTGCCAATTTAGCTGCTGACTCATTTGCCAATGCTCAAACAACAACAATAACGCCATGATGGGATTTTGTTCAATAAAAGTAACCTGCGCCCCCGTACTGGCAAGCAGCAATCCATCATGACCAAACCCTGCGGTGGCATCAATCGCCTTATGCGACGCAGTCAATTTGCAAGCTTGTAACAACAGCTCTTTTTTGCGCCCTGCACTGACAATGCGCTTAGTTAGTGCTTGCCAATTTAAAGTAATTTTAATCAACTCATCGCTTTGGCTGTCATAATACAATAATTGTGGCGTATTTTTGACGATTGCCATCAAACAGTGCTGCTCAAGTGCAATCGCCATCAACGATTTTTGATTGGTTTTTTCAATTTCTTGCCACATCAACTGGTTATTTAGCCGATGACTGACATCAAAATGGGTCAGTTGTTCAAAAATAAACTTATCAGACGGTGTGCCGACAACCAGCATATCTTTTAGCCTTGAATTTGATAATCAAACAAAAAGTACGCAATCAGCACAACCAAACCTGTCAATATCCGCAAATAAGCAAAAATCATAAAGTCTTTTTTGGAAACCCACGCCACCATAAAGGGAATACAAAGCAAAGCCACAATAAAGGACACCAACGTGCCTACGCCCAAAATCGCCCAGTCTCCCCCTGTTTGTAGGCTGTCTTTTTTGTCCAATAAATCAAGCAGCGCCGCCCCAACGATCACAGGAATCCCCAAAAAGAAAGAAAATTCTGTCGCCGCCTTACGAGACGCACCAAACCACAGCGCCCCAATGATGGTCGCCCCCGAACGTGAAGTCCCCGGAATCAACGCCAAACACTGACACAGCCCAATATAAAGGGCGGTTTTAAAATCAATGTGTTCAGCTTCTACTGCCTTGACGGGTCGGGGATTTTTTTCTACATACATGATCATACCCGCCCCCACAATCAACATGACCGCCACCACCAAGGGGTGAAACAGCATACCCGTAATAAAATCTTTCATGGTAAAACCAACCACCATCACAGGAATGGTCGCCACAATCAAAGCAAGCCCAAGCCCACGGGGATTATCTAGCCCCTTAGCCTTGCCCGTCAAAAGCCCCATCAAGGCATTCCACAGTCGCCCCCAATAATCATAAATCACCGCCAAAATCGCCCCAAGCTGAATAAAGACAATGAACAAATCTCGTTTTTCTTTATCCCAAAAATTCATGATGTCGGCGGACAAAATCAGGTAGCCCGTGCTAGAAATGGGTAAAAATTCGGCAATGCCTTCTACAATACCCATGATAATGCTTTTGATAAGGAGTAAAATATCCATGATGGCTTCTTAAATTGCAAATTGGTAAATAAAGATTAAAAAGATTTTTTGCCTTGCTCGGCGAGCGTTTTCCAAGCATTATTACGCAAATATACTGGCAGGGCTTCTTGGGCAGGGACACTTTGACCTTTTTGAAATTTTATCAAGGCAAGACAAGCGATGTCTTTGGCGGTTGGGTGAACGCTGATGATGTTTTGTAAGGGCACTGTCCCATCATCAATCCACACATCGGCTGTTGGGGTTTGGTCGTTATTGAGCAAATATTCATGTTCTTGCCCATTTGCCACACACTCACCTGCCTTGATGATAAAATTACCTGCATAATACTGCTCTTGACGGGCGTCCATCAAGGCGGTAATGGTCGTATTTTCGGCAAATTGATGTTGGCGGTGGGCGACGTTTGCAAGTGTCAAAAGGCTAGACACACCCACACAAGGCGCATCGCTTGCCACGGACAAAGCTTGCACCACGGCGGTGTTGATACGAATGCCACTAAATGCCCCAGGACCTTGGTTGAATGCCCACGCTTCAATCTTTGACACCCCAATGCCAAGCTCAGTAAAAGCGCTGTCAAGCATGGGTAAAATGATTTCGGTTTGCCCCCGAGCGCCCTGTACGGTCTTTTCATACCTGACCGCCCCAGTCATGTCTACCACTGCCAGTGAACATTGATCAAAAATTGTATCAAACGCAACCAACATCAAAATCACCTTGTAACCCAAAATAAACCGATTATCATACCACAGTTTGCCCCAGTTGATAAACACCATAAAAAAACACCCCTGATAAAAGGGGTGCTTGGACAGCCTGCATCAATCAAAACCGTTTTTTGAATTTGCCTGCCAAAGCGTTGTTGGCGTTTTGCAGTTCGTTCATTTTTTGGCGCACTTCATCTGGATTCATGCCAAGATTGATGGTGCTTGGATCCATGCCCAAGGCGTGAACATCGCTTGCCACTTTTTCCATGTCTGATTTTGAACCAAACAAAGGGCCGCCACCGCCACTCATGCCTTTGGTTAAGCCTTGTACCGCTTTCATCATTTTGGCAATACCATCAGGACGGCTGATCATTTTCATCATTTTTGCCATTTGTTTGTGCTGTTTTAAAAGCGCATTAACATCTTGAATTTGTTTGCCTGAACCTGCGGCGATACGACGTTTGCGACTTGGGGTGATTTTGTCAGGATTTTGGCGCTCAAATGGTGTCATAGAATGAATCAGCGCTTCCATTTCTTTGACTTTTTCTTCGGGTTTGGCAGCCGCCACCGCATTTTGAATGTCGCTACCACTCATGCCCGGCATTTTGTCCAAAAATCCTGCCATGCCGCCCATGTTTTTCATTTGTTGAAATTGGGTCAATAAGTCTTCTAAATCAAATTCACCGCCCTTTTGGATTTTTTTCGCCATTTTTTCGGCTTTTTCACGGTCAATTTTGTTTTCAACTTCTTCTACCAAACTTAACACATCACCCATGCCCAAAATACGCTGAGCGATACGTTCAGGGTGGAAAAGTTCCAAGGCTTCTAATTTTTCGCCACGACCCAAAAACTTGATGGGCTTTCCTGTGATGGCACGCACCGAAAGCGCCGCTCCCCCACGGGCATCGCCGTCTGTTTTGGTCAAAATCACCCCCGTCAAAGGCAGTGCGTCATTAAACGCCTTGGCGGTGTTGGCGGCGTCTTGACCGGTCATGGAGTCCACCACAAACAAAGTTTCGGTAGGATTGACCGCCTTTGTCAAGTCTTTGATTTCATTCATCATTTCTTCGTCAATGGCAAGGCGACCTGCGGTGTCAATGATGAGAATGTCTGCGTATTTAAGTTTGGCTTCGTCAATGGCACGCTTGGCAATGTCAATGGGATTTTCGTTGGTGCTAGATGGCACAAACATCGCCCCGACTTGATTTGCCACAAATTCAAGCTGATTGATGGCGGCAGGACTATAAACGTCCGCTGACACAAGCATGACTTTTTTCTTTTGTTTGTCTTGTAAAAACTTGGCAAGTTTGCCTGCGGTGGTGGTTTTACCCGCCCCTTGTAAGCCTGCCAGTAGATACACCACGGGCGGTTTGCCTGTCATTTCAAGCGACTGGTTGGCACTGCCCATCATTTCGGTCAATTCATCATAAACAATTTTAACAAAGGCTT
>JBHAZZ010000120.1:0-6354 GCA_041781275.1 Moraxella sp. | reverse complement strand
TCATGAGCTTCAACAGGTCCGTAAGTATCTTCATCAATCAAAATGGACGGTCCTTTGTCGCAGTTACCCAAACAACAAATCGGCAATAAGGTAAACCGTCCATCGGGTGTGGTCTGTCCGTATTCAATGCCCAGTGCGTCTTTGAGCGCTTTTTCCACCGCTTCAAATCCTGTCAAATAACAGGCAATGCTGTCGCACAACAAAATCACATGGCGACCGACAGGCGCACGATAAATGCGGTTAAAAAAGGTCGCTACCCCTTCTACGTCCGCCACCGCAATGCCTAGCATATTGGCGATGGCAACGACTTGGGCGTCGTTTACCCAGCCATTGCGCTTTTGTACAAGTTTGAGTGCGTCCAAGACGGCGGCACGAGCCTGCGGATAGTGATGAATGTATTCATCAATGCCGATTATCTCTTCCTTGGTCAAGATGGCATGAATGTCCACCTTGGGGGCTTTGTCAGTTACAATTTTCATAAAAATCACTTTTACTTTTTTTGAGTGCTTTTGTGTTTTTCCTAGCACGCCTTGGGCTGGCTTGGTGGATAACTCACTATTAAGATTAAGAGCTTAAATTTAACACACAAAGGTTTGGCAGTATATTTTGTTTATCAATCAAATCATGATACCATCAAACCAGTACGCATTAAATTAAGCAAGGTCTGTCTTGTACTCTTTTAAAATCAATAAGTTAAATTGTCTTACCAAATGCGCCTCATGTTTTGTTCAATATCATCAAGTAGGGCAACTGTTTATTATACCAAGTTTATTGCGATACGTCTTTGTTGTACACAGATAAAAATAGTAAAAGTTGGGTAAGAATATTTAGCCAATGTTAACCTGCTCCAACCATCGTCAAAAATTCTTGCTCGGTCAATTTGGGCGTGTCATTGGCAAGGTCGTAATAACACGCTTTTTTGTCAATAAAAATTTGTGAAACTAATTTAAAATCCACATCATCAAACAGTCCTGCCGATAAGTAGTAATTATCCGTACCTAACTGATGAAAATACAAATGTGTACCGCAAGTCTGACAAAAGCCACGCTCACCCCAATCACTGGACTGATAATGAGCGACATCATTGACGTTCTGTGTTTGAATGCCTTGACTTAAAAATGTAAAAGCTGCCGACCCACCCCATTTGCGACAGTGATTGCAATGGCAAGCGTGTAATTCATGGTTGTCCGCCACATCAATGGTAACACTACCGCATAGACATTGACCTTTCATAAGTTACTCTCTTTTTAATAAAATGCTATGATGTTATTTGCTTAAATTCAACCATTAAAATATGTTCGCTTTTTAGAGTATGTTGATATTTGACACACCTTAAAAAATGTTAAGTGTTAGATGCACTTTTGGTAAAAAAATAAGCCAAATCACTCTCTTTGTGATGCTTATTGCAAAAATAAACATAAATTTTGACTGCCTGCACCTTGTATTGCCACCCAACACAAATACCGACCTTTGATAAGTTTACCTCTTGCCCATCACGTTTTATCAAAGCATTCAACACTTTGATTGTTTAAGCATTTTTGTCTTCTTCGGTAGGCGTGCTAGACTGTATTGATAAGCTGGCGGACTTTTGTCCTTTTTCACCACGCTTGGATTTAAGTTTAATCTGCAATCTTAACTCATTGGCGCTGTCGGCATTTCTGATGGCTTCATCATAGCTGATCGCCCCTTCATCGTACAGGTCAAACAGCGCCTGATCAAAGGTTTGCATACCCACTTCACGGCTTTTGGTCATCACCGCCTTAAGTTCGTGCATTTCACCCTTTAAAATTAAGTCCGACACCAAACGGGTATTTAGCATGATTTCCACCGCTGCCCGTCTACCTTTGCCATCTTCAGTACGGATAAGTCTTTGAGAAATAATGGCTTTCATGTTGCTAGACAAATCCATCAATAGCTGCTGACGGCGCTCTTCGGGGAAAAAGTTAATGATACGGTCAAGCGTTTGGTTGGCGTTATTGGCGTGCAGCGTGCCTAGACACAAATGCCCCGTTTCAGCAAAAGCAATGGCGTGTTCCATCGTCTCGGTATCACGAATCTCACCAATCAAAATCACATCAGGCGCTTGACGCAGGGTGTTTTTTAGCGCATGGTGCCATGAGTGCGTATCCACGCCCACTTCCCGATGGGTAATCATCGATTTTTTGTGTTTATGCACATATTCTACAGGGTCTTCTACAGTGATGATGTGTCCTGCGCTATTTTCGTTACGATAGTCAATCATCGCCGCCAAAGACGTGGATTTGCCAGAGCCTGTACCACCCACCACCAGCACCAAACCACGCTTTTCCATAATCACGTCTTTAAGCTGTGGTGGCAACTTTAATTTTTCAAAATTGGGAATCTCGGCAGCAATGGTACGAATCACCATGCCCACTTGCTGCTGCTGAATAAACACATTGACCCGAAACCGTGAAACATTGGGCACATTGATGGCAAAATTACACTCCATCTCACGCTCAAATTCATCTCTTTGATGGTCATTCATGATGCTATAAGCAAACAATTTGGTGCGTTCAGCGCTTAAAATTTGTTTACCCAATGGCTTCATCAAACCTTGATGTTTGACGCTTGGGGGAAAATCGGCAGTAATGAATAAATCAGACGCCCCAATTTCCACCACCTTGGTAAGCATATTGTACATGATTGCCTTAGCTTCGTTTAAGGTCTCTTCAGCAAAGGCAATTAGCGATTCTTCAGAAATGTGGTGTGTACTCATAATTTATCTTTTATATTTTGGCGCACGATGATGGGTTGTCAAATTAGCTTTCATCTGTCCGATAACGATTTGACAGGCAAGTCAACGTTTTGGCTTTTGGGTTAAATTTAAGACTAACACCAACGTCTTCAACACCAATATCATAGCCATTGATATCGGTATTAATAAAAATCTCTTCGCCTGTTTCATAAACAACAGACCATTCTTTTTGTTGACCAGCATAGATTTTGGTGTCATTAAGTTCATAGTAAAACTTAGTTTTTAGCTTGGCAAAATTTTTATTGGCAAAATACAACGTCAAATAATCACCAAGCCCTACTTTTTTCAACCCAAGTTCAACACCCGTCAAATGATAACCAAAAGCTTGGGCGTTTTTTAATGTCATCTTTGTGATGGTGTATTGTTCGTTTTGACTTAGACGACCTAACTGTACCGATGATTGATATTGAACTGGCAAATTGGCAAATAATTTGGACAAATCTTCTGAATGAAAATCGCAGTTTTTTTGCATAGATACAAATATGGGTGTCCAATCAGTCTTTGCCAATACAAGTGGCGAATACATCAAACAGCCCAATAGCAAATACGCACAACTTTTCATCTTTATGTCCACTCAAACATCATCTATCACAATCCGCCATCACAATATCAATACTTGCCAAATAAATGATGGCGTATGATACCAGTGAGCCGTTAATCACGCTTGGCATTTGCTGTAAATGTGCAAAGGTTGGTGTACGGATACGGGTACGATAACTCATGGTGGAATTATCGCTTGTTACATAGTAGCTGTTTAGCCCTTTAACGCCTTCTACCATGCACGCACTTTCACCCGCTGGTATCACAGGACCCCACGACACCGACACAAAGTGGTTAATCAAGGTTTCAATGTCTTTTAGGGTGCGGTCTTTGGGTGGTGGCACGGCAAGTGGGTGTTCGGCTTTATATGCGCCACTTGGCATATTGTTTAGGCACTGCTCAATAATACGTAAGCTTTGGCGAATTTCTTCAATCTTAACCAAACAGCGGTCATAAGCGTCGCCGTTATAAAATACAGGAATGTCAAATTCAAAGTTTTCATAGCCCAAATACGGACGAGCTTTACGCAAATCAAACTCAATGCCCGTAGCTCTTAAGCCTGCACCCGTTACGCCCCACGCTAGGGCTTGCTTGGCATTATATTGAGCCACGTTTTGGGTACGTCCCTTTAAGACGGTGTTGGTCATGGTGGCTTTATAATATTCGTCAATGCGTTTTGGCATCCAATCCAAAAATTCACGCACCAAACGCTGCCAACCATTAGGCAAATCCATCGCCGTGCCACCAATTCTAAACCACGCAGGGTGCATACGATAGCCTGTTACCGCTTCAATGATGTCATACGCCTTTTGGCGGTCAGCAAACATATAAAACACAGGGGTCATACCACCTGCATCTTGGATAAACGTGCCCCAATACAATAAGTTATTGGTAATACGAAACAGCTCACTCATCATGATACGAATGGTGTTGGCACGGTCAGGCACGGTAATGCCAGCCAGTTTTTCTACCGCCATGATATAAGGCAGCTCATTCATCACCCCGCCCAAATAGTCAATACGGTCAGTATAAGGAATGAACGAATGCCACGTTTGACGCTCCGCCATCTTTTCTGCGCCACGATGGTGATAGCCGATGTCAGGGATACAGTCCACCACTTCTTCGCCATCAAGCTGCAACACCAAACGAAACGCACCGTGCGCCGATGGGTGGTTAGGACCGATGTTTAGGAACATAAAGTCTTCATCACGACCTGAGCGTTTCATGCCCCACTCTTCAGGCACAAAGCGTAAGTTTTCTTGTTCAAACTGCTGCTTGGCGGTATTCAAAAAATACGGCGTAAATTCGGTGGCACGAGCATGGTACTCTTTGCGCAGTGGGTGCCCTTCCCAGTATTTGGGCAGCAAAATGCGTGTCAGGTGGGGGTGCCCATCAAACACTACCCCAAACATATCCCACACTTCACGCTCATACCAGTTGGCATTGGGGTAAATCTTGGTAGCACTTGGGGTACTTTCGCCTTCTTTTAGGGCAACTTTGACACGAATGTCGCTGTTACGCTCAAGGCTCATCAAATGATAAAAAACGGTAAAATCACTGTCAGGCAAGCCATAACGGTGCTTACGTAGCCGTTCGTCCATGGCGGATAAATCCACAAGCATCACATAGGGCTTATCCACCGTGCGCAGCGTCATCAAAACGTCCAACACGTCCGCCTTGTCCACCCAAATGGTGGGAATGCCATCAGCGGTTTCTTGAACGACAAACGCATGGTTTTTTTGGGTCAAGACTTCCAAGATGGTAAAATCGTGAATGTGATTTATGCTCATGTTATTTCCCATACCTAATCAGGTATCAATCTATCCAAATATCAAATTGTTGAGTGAGTGCTAAGATGGCGGATTTATGCGTTTTGTCAATCAACCAAAAATGCACATCATCACCGCCACTCCAAATATGAATAAGACTAAATGGCGTCTGGCTTTCCAATTTATGACACAACTTATCTATGTCGCCTGCGTATTCTTCGTTGGTGATGACAAATGGCGTGTCCGTATATTGGCTAATATAATCGCTCAAATCTTCACAATAAAATTTCCAATCATCAAAATAACACGGAAAAAATCCTGCAAGCACCAAATGCACCAAATACGATTTGTGCGCAGACGCATCAATGTCCCACTCTTTGGCAAACGCTTCTTCGGGCTCTTTAACAACATACTTCGCATCTTCAGGCTCATAGCCCAATTCATCAACAAGCAACGTTTGAAACCGTGGTAAGTCCTGATACATGGCTTGGTACATGGTTTCAATTTTTGAAAGCGTCTCATCATCAAGCTGATAACAGGTGTTAATCAGGCTTAAAAATTCCCTAAAAGCGACAATATTCACCAAAAATTTCCAAATTATTCAGCGTTATCAGGACTTCTTAAATTTTTCACCGCAATGCGCTCGGCTTGTTTTCTGTCTCGTTCGGCGGTCATGATTGGCTGATAAATGCCTTGTTCGGTCATGTTTACGCCCAAGGGACGACGCTCATGCGTGATGGATTCTTGCAAAAGCATGATTGCCTGAATGAGTGCTTCAGGGCGTGGCGGACACCCCGGAATATATACGTCCACAGGGATAATTTTATCCACGCCTTGCACCACCGAATAAATGTCGTACATACCGCCTGAATTGGCGCACGCCCCCATGGAGATGACCCATTTGGGTTCTAGCATTTGTTCGTACAGACGCAAAATGACAGGTGCCATTTTCACAAAACACGTCCCAGCGACAATCATCACATCGGCTTGGCGTGGCGACGCACGAATCACTTCTGCGCCAAAACGGGATAGGTCATGCACCCCTGTCAAAGTCGTGGCGTATTCTACATAACAGCAAGACGTACCAAAGTTAAACGGCCACAGTGAATGCTTGCGCCCCCAGTTGGCAGCGGCATGTGCTAGGTCTTCTAGTCTGCCCATAAAGACGTTTTTGTCCACTTCGGCTTGGGTGATGTCGTCAATGACTTGACGAGTTTGGTGGGGATACTGATTGCCTTGTTCGTTGGGTCGGGTAAAGGTATATTTCAT
>JBHAZZ010000119.1:0-4178 GCA_041781275.1 Moraxella sp. | reverse complement strand
GGTATTCCCAGTGAATTTGACCCGCGTATCGGCATTATGCTTGGGTCGCTGGTGTCAGGGCTGGCAGGGTATTTATTGCTACGCCGTCATATCAAAGATGCTGACCACCCAGAGTTTTCAGAAAGTGATGAAACAGGCTTTATTAAAAACACCTAAGCCCGTATTTTTAATCTATTGGAGTTTTTGTATTAATTACAATACCGTCAAAGACATGGCAACCCAGCTTAATTTTGATGACAAATTGCGCCTTGCCTCACTGCTGATTCAAATGGCACTGACTGAAAGCAATCGCCAAGACAAAGTCTCAAGCGACAGCCCAGAATCTGCGGACTATCAATATTGTCTTGAGCGCATCCTAAAAAGCAAGCCCAATCGCCTATCCGCCCTAAAAAACTACCTAGAAGCCATCTTGGGCTTTCGTGGTAGCAGCGCTGCTGATATTGATGACATCATCAAGCGCTTGCAACTAAAACAGGTCATCAAAGTAGATGGCGATACAGTAACATACCTGTAATGACAGGCATTATAAGCCTTATCGCCACCTCTGTTATTCATGCCAACATAAGCTAGCATGATACAATAAACGGATGTGGCGATTACTCCACAGCCTAGCCTATCTCTAGCCCATCGCACGCCATTTCTACCGCTTTGATGATGGCAAGGGCTTTTTTGTTGGTTTCGTCCCATTCTGCCATTGGATCAGAATCTGCCACCACGCCTGCCCCTGCTTGCACATGAACCTTACCATCTTTCATCACTGCGGTACGAATGGCAATGGCGGTATCCATATTACCATGCCAACCCAAATAGCCAATCGCTCCGCCAAACACCGTACGGCGCACAGGCTCAACTTCATCAATAATCTGCATGGCACGGATTTTAGGAGCGCCCGACAGCGTGCCTGCAGGAAAGGTGGCACAAAACACGTCCAAAGCATCCACGTCATCTTTGACATCGCCTTCTACATTGCTGGCAATGTGCATGACTTGCGAATAACGCTCGATAAACATTTTGTCAGTTACTTTTACCGAGCCAATTTTACACACTCGCCCAATGTCATTGCGTCCCAAATCAATGAGCATCAAATGCTCGGCGATTTCTTTTTGGTCGGACAGTAATTCTGCTTCAAGCGCCAAATCTTCTGCCACATCACGTCCACGTCTGCGTGTCCCTGCTAGCGGTCGCACTGTAACGGTGCCATTTTCTATTCTGGACAAAATTTCAGGGGACGCACCAATGATGTCAAAAGGCGATTTGGCAGAGCCAAACGTTTCGCCATGTAGCATAAATAAATACGGCGATGGATTAAGATAACGCAGCGCCCGATAGACACTTAAGGCATCGCCATTAAAATTTGCTGTCATTCTTTGGGCAGGGACAACTTGCATGACATCGCCTGCCAAAATATAGTCTTTGATTTTATTGACATCTTTGCAGAATTTTTCTTGTCCTGTGGCAGACACAAAGGTCGGCTTGGCACACGTTTGGGTGGACAAATCAGGACGCTCACCCAAGGCTTTTTCAATGGCAATCAGTCGCCCCATCGCATCTTCATAGCCATTTTCTACATCACTGTTGGCATACACCACGATGGATAACGTGTGCTCAAGATTGTCAAATACCACCACTTCGGTAGATAACATCAGCCACAAATCAGGCAAATTTAATGGATTGGGCTTATCCGACTGCCCGACAGACGGCTCAATACAGCGGATTAAATCATAGCCAAAATAACCCACCAACCCCCCACTAAATACAGGCAATGTGGGAATTTCTTTGGCGGTTGGCATACGAAACTGACGCATAAACTGACGAATGTCATCAAAGGGTTTGTCAGTTTTGTTGCTAGACACCGTACCCACCAACTCGCTGCCCACTCGCATGACACCATCTTGATATTCAAAATACACGCCCTTACCCAGTCCAATCATGGAATAACGAGTAAAGCGCTCACCGCCCACCACCGATTCAAACAAATAGGCTTTTGGGTTTAATTTACGGATATTGGCAAATACCGAAACGGGCGTTGAGTCGTCCATCAGGCGCTTTTTGATGAGTGGCACGTGGCTGTAGCCTTGTTGTTTGAATGCCAAAAATTCGTCTTTGGTTAAGGGCTGTGTCATTGCTTTTTTTCCAAGTAATTTGTGAGTTGTTTTTGCCAATACGTTTGCGGTATCATACCATAAAACCAAGACCTTTTTAAGCCAATCACTTGCTTGAGAAATTACCATGCAACACAGCCAATCCACCCCCACCAGCCTTTGTGTGATTTATTTGGCGGGGGGCTGTTTTTGGGGCGTAGAAGCCTACCTAAAACGTATCACAGGCGTGGTCAGTGCCACATCAGGTTATGCCAATGGCACGCTTGCCAACCCCAGTTATGAAGATGTCATCAACGGCTCAGGACACGCCGAAACCGTCAAAGTCATTTATGACAGTCGCTTGATAGATTTGCCCACACTGCTGTTGTATTATTTTCGGATAATCAATCCCACCAGTCTCAATCAACAAGGCAATGACAAAGGGGTACAATATCGCACTGGCATTTATTACGTCAATGAACGAGACAAAATGGTGATTGAATCGGCTTTGGCTCACTTACAGTGTTATCATCAACAGCCCATCGTGGTGGAAAATTTGCCTTTGTATAATTTTTATCCTGCTGAAGAATACCACCAAAACTATTTACAAAAAAATCCCAACGGTTATTGTCATATTGACATCACACTTGCCGATGTACCCCTTGATGGCACGCCCCCAAACACCACCCATCATACCACCAACACAAAAGACCCATTAAACCCAGTTTATTATCAAGATTATGACAAAACCTTATCCCATCTAAGCGCCAGTGAATATTACATCACTCAACAAAATGGCACAGAGCGTGCGTTTAGTCATGCGTATGACACCTTATTTGAACGTGGGATATATGTTGATGTGGTCAGTGGTGAGCCGTTATTTGTTTCTACACACAAATACAATGCAGGCTGTGGCTGGCCAAGTTTTAGCCGTCCGATTGATGATGCGGTCATCACTTACCATCAAGACACCAGTCATCACATGATGCGTACAGAAGTGCGTTCTCGGGTTGCCAACTCCCATTTGGGACACGTTTTTGATGATGGGCTGCCCAGTCAAGGCGGAAAACGTTATTGTATCAATGGCGCTGCGCTGCGTTTTATTGCCTTTGATGACATGAAAAAAGAAGGTTATGAAGCGCTGATGTTTTTGGTTGAATGATGTGTACTTTTTTATGCCAAAGAAGGCTTTCAAGCACTGGTCAAAGAAAAAGGCCAAGTCAAAATCTTGGTTGAACCAAAATAATTTTAGCCCAGCCTAAAAAAATCCCAAAGTTCATCGCTTTGGGATTTTTTGATTTGGCTTAGGGATTTTGGATTTGGTTATTGTTTGGCGACACTATCCACCCAAGCAAATAACTCGTCCAAATCATAATCACCGCCATGACCTTTGTCCCACGGCATGGCAAAATCCACATTTTTGCCTTGATTTTTAAGCTTAGTTGCCAAAATCACAGGAATGGCAAAGCCTGTATCGCTGTCTTTTGCCCCATGACGGATACGCCAATGCAGAGCGGTGTTGGCGGTTTTGTCGTCCAGATACGCCATCGGATTCATCAGTTTAATGGTGCGTGCGTCTGCCACTTTGGCATCTGTGGCGGTGCTGTGCTTGACGCCAAAGACAGTAAAATGACGGTTGTCGGTAGCACCATCGCCAAACAGATTATTCTCGCCTGCGGACAAATCCAGCGCATCAAAAGCAGGTGGCGTTTTTGAGCGACCTGTATAAGCCTTTAAAAACTCACTATAATCAGCGATATAATACGGCTCGGCAGATTTTTTCTGCGCCAAAAAGGTGTAACTGCTCAAATCCACGCCTTGCTTATGGGCGGTATTGACCGATTTATTCAGATGATACAGCACTTCATCTTTAAAGCTGCCATTGCCATCTTTATCCAAGGTCAAAAGCTTGCCATCATGACCAGTCAGCTTTAGGCTATTGATATAGCTTGGAAAATCTTGCTTGAGTGCTTGGGCGGTTTGTTTTTCGCTGTCAGTTAATTTGCCTGCCACCAATTCACGCTTGACATTATAATCGAGCATGGTGATGGACATTTTTTTGTAATCGGTAACGTCTGCCAGTTGCCACTCGTACGC
>JBHAZZ010000118.1:0-3761 GCA_041781275.1 Moraxella sp. | reverse complement strand
CCAAACGCACCACTTCGCTGTTATCGATGGCGACAATCTCTGCCAACACGGTTTCAAATTTGCCGTACGCCAATTCTGACAAATCAGACACAGCAAGCGGGTGGCGCAGCAAAGATTTTGGCGACATGACAATCAGCGGCTTACGGATTGGGCGTACCACTTGACGGCGCAAGGCGTGGAAAATCTGTGCAGGAGTGGTTGGGGTGATGACTTGCATATTGTCTTCAGCGCAAAGCTGCAAGTAACGCTCAAGACGTGCTGAAGAATGCTCAGGACCTTGACCTTCAAAACCGTGTGGCAGCAGCATGGTCAAGCCACACACACGTTGCCATTTGGTTTCGCCCGAACTGATGAACTGGTCAATCACCACTTGTGCGCCGTTGGCAAAGTCGCCAAACTGAGCTTCCCATACGATCAATGCGTTCGGCATGGTGGTGGCATAACCATATTCAAATGCCAATACCGCTTCTTCAGAAAGCAACGAGTTATAAGTGGCAAAACGGGCTTGGGTGGGCGAGATGTGCTGTAAAGGAATGTACATACTGCCGTCTTTCATGTTATAAAGCTCTGAATGACGGTGTGAGAAGGTACCACGACCCACGTCTTCGCCTGTGATACGCACTAATAGCCCTTCGTCTACAAGGCTTGCGTACGCCAAGGTTTCGGCTGCGCCCCAGTTAAGTGGCTCGTTGCCTGTTTGCATAGCAAGACGTTGCTCCAGTACTTTGGCAACTTGACGCTGCAATTCAAAGCCTTCGGGCACTTTTGCCATCGCTTGACCGTAGGATTTGAGTTTTTCAATATCAACGCCTGTATTCCAGTCGTCTTCTAACTCATGACCCAAATAAGGCTTCCAATCCACAAACAAAGCGGTATCTGGTTCTTTGACCAACCCATTTGCCACATCTTTGCCTGTGTCTAGGGCAATGCGGTAATCTTCTTCGTATTGTACATTTTCTTCTTGGGTAATGACCCCTTGTTGTACCAATTTTTCGGCGTATTTGGTGCGTGTGGTGGGCAATTTTTTGATGATTTGGTACATCAATGGCTGTGTTGCCATCGGTTCATCAGATTCGTTATGACCGTTGCGGCGATAACATACGATGTCTAGCACCACATCTTTGCCAAATTCACGGCGATAATCCAGCACCAATTGAGACGCAAACACCACTGCTTCAGGGTCATCGCCATTGACGTGCAAGATTGGGGCGTGTACCATCTTGGCAACGTCTGTACAATATTCGGTAGAACGTGCGTCTTCAGGACGGCTTGTGGTAAAGCCTACTTGGTTATTGATGACGATGTGCACCGTGCCACCTGTCTTGTAGGCACGAGTTTGCGACATTTGGAAAGTTTCTTGGTTGACGCCTTGACCTGCAAAAGCGGCATCGCCATGCACCACGATGGGCAGTACGGTGCTGCTGTCAATGTCATAACCGTATTTTTCTGAGCGACGGGCTTGGCGGGCACGCACCGATCCCAAAAGCACGGGCGAAACGATTTCTAAGTGAGATGGGTTATAAGCAAGCGCCAAATGCAATTCACCGCCTTTGGTGCTGACGTTTGATGAAAAACCATTGTGGTATTTTACGTCGCCTGAACCTTGGGTGGGCTGAATTTTGCCATCAAATTCATCAAACAGCACCGATGGGTTTTTACCCATAATGTTCACAAGCAAGTTCAAGCGTCCACGGTGTGCCATGCCAATCACGACTTCTTTGGCACCATAAGCTCCCACACGCTGAATCATTTCATGCACCGCAGGAATGAAACTTTCGCCACCTTCAAGACCGAAACGTTTTACGCCAGTGTATTTACGAGCCAAGTATTTTTCCAGTCCTTCGGCAGCGGTCAAACGCTCCAAGATTTCTAACTTTTTGCTCTTGTCAAATTCAATATAACCACGGTTGGACTCAATGTAGTTTTCAATCCAACGTTTTTCGGCAGCGGTAAAGACGTGCATATATTCATAGCCAATGCTGCCACAGTAAATGCGTTCGCACACTTCGATGATTTCACGCAAAGTTGCTTCTGCTTTACCAATGTACATCAAATTGGTTGGGAACACGGTGTCCAAATCCGCTTCGGACAAGCCATGATATTGCAAAGTCAAATCTTCAATCGCAGGGCGCTGTTGTAGTCCTAGTGGATCAAGATTGGCTTTGCGATGACCACGGCGGCGATAAGCGCTGATAAGCTGCTGCACTGCCATTTGTTTGCTGTCGCTGACCGCTATTGACACGGTACCAGCTTGTGCCACAGGACGGCTGTTGTTGCGTGCCAAAAGCAAAAATTGCTCTTTGATGGCGTTGTGTGGTGCGTCAGTGGCTTGTGCATATTGAGCAAAATAAGCTTGCCACTCTTCGCTTACGCTATTTTTGTCTTGTAAATAATCCTCATACAAGGCTTCAATGTATGCCGCACCATCTGCTGCCAGCTCGGTGTTTTGGTAGGCTACCGTATCTTTACTGCTTTTTGTCATGATATTCGCCATTTGTTGTGGGAAAAGTTGAAAAGTTTGCGCCAAAAACGCACATCTTGCATAGTGTACGCCATTTAAATCAATAAGACAAGGCACATTAACACCAAAAATACCGCTTTGACAACTTAGGGCAAATTCTCAGCAAAATATCGGTACAATTATGTACTCATTGGTCAATTTTTGAAAAATTTATGGGGATTTTTCTTACTAAATTATTGCTTTAGTGTAAAAATTGTAATTTTATCCAAATGAGCGTTTTGGCGTTTTTGTCAGTTTTTCTAATAGCCGCTGCTTGTTGCTTGCCCATTCACTGTTTAACATACTGTACATGACTGTATCTCGCACGCTGCCATCTTTACGTTTGGCGTGATGACGAATCACACCGTCTTTTTTCATACCCAACCGTTCTATGGCTCGTTGGCTGATGGTGTTTAAACAATCGGTTCTTTGTCCCACGACCGCACAGCCCAACGTTTCAAAGGCATGACTAAGCAACATTATCTTACAAACGGTATTGACATGGGTGCGCTGCGCTGATTGACGATACCAAGTATAACCAATCTCCACCCGCCCAATGTCCGCTACAATGTCATGAAAACTGGTTGTGCCAAGCACTTGATTGGTCTGCTCATCAATCACTGCAAAAGCGATGCGATAAGGATCAGACAGCGCCTTATCAATATAAGCCCCCACTTCATCAGGCATGGGCGTACTGGTAATGGTCAGTGCCCACAGCTTACCATCTTGGACAGCCAGTGCCAATCCTTTAGCGTGAGTATTCCCTAAAGGTTCTAGGCGAACGCCCCAAAAGGTCAGTGTGGTGGGTGTAATGGTGATGGCTTTAGCTTGCATACAGTTTCCTAATTATCATAAAGCAGTCAAGACTGATACCCCAAAATAAACAGCCCTTGATCGTCTTTTTGGTAAGCAAATTGCCCCAGCTCATTTAGGGCGGTTTCTATGCGCAACAGATCGTTTTCTTGCCAAAATGATGGCAGTTTTTCTTGGCGATTAAAACGGGGCTGCTCGCTTTTTTGGGGGATAAAAATCCATTCAATTTCTTTATAGCAAAAAACGCCCGCAGCACTTTCAACATAAAATCCCCCCATAAAAAACACGTCAATGTTTGCCGTCTTTGGATAAAGTAGCGATTTAAGCTGTACGCCTTTTGGGTTTAACTCGTCTAGCACCGTAAAGACTTTTTGCCATTTGCTGTTATTCATCAGTCCCACACGTTTTGACGTTTCTCTTGTCAATTTTTGCTGATGGCGGCGGCTTT
>JBHAZZ010000117.1:0-54305 GCA_041781275.1 Moraxella sp. | reverse complement strand
TTACAGCTTGAAGTGTGTAGCGAAGCACCCTTCTATACGCTTGGGCCTTTAACCACTGATATTGCCCCCGGTTATGACCACATCACATCTGCGATTGGAGCAGCCATGATTGGTTGGTATGGCACGGCGATGCTATGCTATGTAACACCAAAAGAGCATTTAGGTTTGCCAAATAAAAAAGATGTGAAAGATGGGATTATTACCTATAAAATTGCGGCTCATGCGGCTGACCTTGCCAAAGGACACCCTGGTGCGGCAGTGCGTGATAATGCCTTATCTAAAGCTCGGTTTGAGTTCCGTTGGGAAGACCAATTTAATTTAAGCCTTGACCCTGATACTGCTCGTTCAATGCATGATGAAACCATGCCAAAGCAGGCCCATAAATCTGCACATTTTTGCTCAATGTGCGGGCCTAAATTCTGTTCGATGAAAATTACGCAAAATGTCCGTGATTATGCTAAAGCCGCTGAAGGCTCTGCCAAAGGCTTAGACATTGAACAAGGTATGGCACAAATGAAAGAAAAATATCATGAAGAAGGCAGTAAGCTATATCATGAAGTGTAGGCGTATATGCTTTTAAAGATAAGTCCACTATAGGCAAATCGCCACCAATGCGACACATTTGCTTGGTGGCGGTTTTTTGATACATTAACTATCTGCTCAAATCTATTTGCTAGCGATACCTTGAGTTTTGAGCCAGTTTTGCATTAGGGTAATTTCTGGGTCTTGGGCGGTAATGATGTCTTGGGCAAGTTTACGCATTTGTTCATCTTTGCCATACTTTAATTGGATATTCGCCATCTCAATTGCCCCTTGATGATGGGGAATCATCCCTAGGGCAAAAGCGACATCGGCATTTTCATGATGAATGCCTTTCATCATCTTGTCGTGCATACTCATGTCTGCCAAATAAGCCTTGCTGTGCTCGCTTTGTAAATCGTCCTTATCTTTGTCTTTGGCACTGCTTAGCCAAGTTTGCATAAACTCTATTTCTTTTTGTTGGGCGGCGATGATGTCTTGAGCAAGTTTACGCATTTGTTCGTCTTTGCCATACTTTAATTGGATAGTTGCCATCTCAATCGCCCCTTGATGATGGGGAATCATGCCTAAGGCAAAAGCGACATCGGCATTGGCTTTTTGGGCGGCTTTTGTCATGTCATCGTGCATTTTTTGCATAGACTGCATATAGTCTGCCGAATGCGCCGCCATTGGGGTGGTGGTATCGTGATGGGCGTGCATATTGGTATCGGGTGCGGGTGTTAGGGCGTTGGAAGTGCTTTGAGTATCGTCAGGCTGCGTTTGGGTTGGTGGGGCGGATTGAGTGCAGGCGGTTAATAAGGCAAGTAAGGTGCTTGTGATCAGGCTTTTGATGGTGGTATTCATGTAAACTCCCAAAATGATTGCCAATAATGGCTGAAGTTGATATTATAAAGCTTTACCTTATGTCAAGGTCAAGTAACCAATAGGTGCTTTATGAACATTAGTCAAGCTGCTGCATTGACAGGACTTTCCGCTAAGCAAATACGTGATTATGAAAAGGCAGGATTGATGTTGCCTGTGGGACGCAGTGTGTCAGGATATCGTATTTATAATGGTTTAAATTTGGAACGCTTGCACTTTATTGCCAAAGCTCGGCAAGTGGGTTTTTCGCTAGAACAAATCAAAACCTTACTTACTCTAAAAGACAATCCACAGCGTCATAGCTGCGATGTCAAAGCCTTAACATCAGCGCATATTGCTGATATTGGCAACAAAATTTATCAATTACAACAAATGAAAGATATTCTGCAATCATGGCATGATAAATGTCACGGTGATGAGCGTGCTGAATGTGCGATTTTGCAATCACTAAGCACATCTTAGTGCATTGAAAATAAAAACAAATCTACATCAACCATTCACCAAATATCATGAAGAAGGTAGTAAACTTTATCATGAAGTGTAAAGTTTACATCACACCAAGCCAAATCAGATAAAGTGCGATATAACGAGTGGTTTTGGCAATACTCACCAGCAGTAAAAATCGCCAAAACCGCTCACACATAATCCCTGCAATCAAGGTCAATGGATCGCCAATAATGGGTAGCCAACTGAATAATAATGTATAAACACCATAACGGTGATAGTAGTGTTCAGCTTTAGTTATTTGTTGGGGTTTAAAAGGGAAATAACGATGATGGGAAAAACGATGGACATTTAACCCCAGCCAAAAATTCACACAAGAACCCAAGACATTGCCAACACTTGCCACGCCAATCAACGCCCACGCAGGGTGGCTACCGAGCAAATACAGGAGCACCGCTTCAGACTGCGCAGGTAACAGCGTGGCTGCCAAAAACGCCGCTAAAAATAAATTAAGATATGCCATATTTAGCAAAATATGGTCATGCGTTTTAAAGCTCTATATTGCAGTCATCTGCCTTTTGAAAATATAAATCATAAATAACTTCTATATAATCTTCCCGATCAAAGGCTTGACCGATTTTATTTAGACTGTCTTTGACGCTGAGTAATTGCTGCGTGGCACTTTTGTCATAACCGTCAATACTCATTTCATCAATATTGCCGTATTCGGCGGCGTATTTGATCATGTCTTGACCTAATTTGGTGCTAAAAAAAGCGTCCAAATCTTTGAGTTCTTTGGCAGACAGTGAAGATAGGTAGGTTTCTTTAAATAATTGAGCGGTTTCTTCTTTATGACTGTTATCAAAGCATTGTTTTTGGCGGCTATTGATTGAAATGTTTTCTTCTTTAAGGATTTCAAAAAAAGCATTATCAAACATGGCAGCAGCAAAATCAACCGTTTTTCCCGAATTTGCCATGGCGGCAGTTGGTAAAACAATCATGGCAAAAATTAACAATAGCTTTTTCATAAGTCCCCCTTGGTGTTGATTAAATTAATATAGCAATACTTGGATAAACTGTCAATCAAGAAATATAAATGAATTTAAGGGTACTTGATAAAAATATTAAATTTATTATAATTAATTTAATAAAACAGTAAGCAATACAAAATGACGACTTTAATACAACCCTATCAAAACGCTTATCCCCATCTTTTGACAGATGAGTTATATAATATGATGGCAGGCGATGCGTTTATTCGCCGAATGAGCGTGTCGGGATTTGATGTCATGCCCAAAGGCAGTTTTATTACTCGCCAATATTTTAGGCAATTACAAGACAGATTGCCCAAAGATTTGGACATGGTATTTGTGCACCATATAGAAACTCCCCAAAAGGCTGAACAATTATTTGATGCGTGGCTAAAATACATCACAGCCATCAATTATGTTGATGATGGCGTACAATTTGTGGCGTTTGACAGAAAAGAGCCTTGGGAAGATTTGGATTATACCATGAGCCAAACCCAAGATTTTTATACGGTCAATACCCAAGAAGTGTCTTGCGTCATCGATGGTCGGCACATTGCATTAAACATAGACATTTCTTTTAATTTAAAAATGCCCATACCCACCACATCGCTGATTTATAAAACACCTACCGATGACATTTATTTACAAGACACGCCATCATTACCGCTACAAATTGCATGGAAAATTCATCAATTATTTGTCTGTGCTCGCCTAAAAGATATGTATGATTTGATTGAATTATTACCAAAATTAAGCGATGATGACGCTAAAACAGTGATACACTTATTAACCGCAGAATGCCAAAGAGATAACATTCCCCTAGAAAAAATACATAAATTCACCCAAGGAAAATTTGTATTTCAGGACAGTATTTTAAATAATAAAACCGCCAAAACCAATTTATTTTTTAATTCAGAAAGACAAAGCACCTTGGCATATTGCCCAAAACTAAAAGACACTTATCACGACATCTGTCTTGAGCTAAAAAGAAGCGTTCAATTAAGTCAATTAGGCAGACACATCTAAGCTAACAAACCCATTAAACCCATTAAAATTTATTGATTAAATAAAATGATTTACTTAGGTTTTAATGATGGATGGAATTTTAATAATAAAATCCCCCATAGCCACGACTGATACGTTCGTATTTTTGGCAAAGGCGTTCATCACTTAGATTTTGGGTGCACAAATCATGACGCAATTTTAATTCATCAAGTGCTTTGGTGTTTTCATGGTATTGAATGATTAATGCTTGGCACTTGGCACGGCAATAAAAAGCGCTTTTTGCATTACCACCCCCGTGAAATTCTTTCGTAATGGCGACACAAAGACTGGGCGCTTGAGCTTTGGCATAAGCCGTTTTTGTCTCGCATATAATAAATGTCATACGCCAGACTTCTGCGTTTTTCTTCTAATTCTCTTTTTAATTCATAGGCATAGCGATTGTCTGTGTTACTGGTGGACAGTTCATTGTTTAATTTTTGTAGGCGGTTTTCTACGTCTTTGAATGCTTTTTCTTTTTCTTCTAGGAGTTTTTCAATTTCAATGCGTATTTTTTCGTCTTCATAGGCGTGTTTTAGAGCGTATTGTTTGCCGTAGGGACAATATTCATCATTAAAGCCGTAGCTTTTTCTGGCAAGCTGACGCACGTTTTCTTCGGTGCAATACTGCGTGTCAATGCCTGTTTGATGACCTTTTTGCCACAACATATGGTCGGGGGTAATGCCAAATTTTTGGCAAATGCTGGCATGACGTGTAAATTCACTGACGGCTTTGCCATTACCGCCATCACGATACCCCACTTCGTACCAATCGGACTGTTCGCACCATCTTTGTTGTTTGTTGGCGACATATTGTTCGTATTGTTCCACCAACGTACAAGCGGGTAAATTTACCATCAGTGCAGCCATTGTTAATATTGCGATTTTTTTGTATGACATGACAAATCTCCATTATTAACTGTCGGGATATAGAATAAGCATATAATATTGTACTGACATTAGCAATACTAAAGACGTGTCTGATTACCAAAACCCATCAAAAATACACCTTATGATAAAAAACATCGTTTTGTCGCCAAAATCCCCAAAAAAGGAATAATGACGCTGATTAACTTCAAATCCGTTTTGGTATGATTTTGTGCTTGTGGGGGATTTGTTGTTATTTTGTGATGACAGCTTGTTTTGATGATAAAAATGGAGTATTTGTATAAAATAAAGGCTTTGATTTTATTAGGCAAAAGAAAAAGCGTTTGTGATAAGGGTTGGTGTTTGGTTTTTGGCGGTTTGTCTTAGCTTAATGCCAACAAAGCTACAAAATACAACGTGGAGATGGGTATGTTTGGTTCACTGCTAGGTCTGAGTAATGCTTTGGCGACAAACGACAAACAGCGGTTTGTTTTTGAGACTTTACCAACATCGGTCAATGAATTGCAACAGCTTCCCCAGTCGGCTTTGGATACGCCTTTTTGTACGGCTGCTTTGACGCTGCTTGCGCTGATGTATTATCCGCTGAATAAAGAAATCAGCTTACAGATGTTGGAGTTTTTAAAAGGTCCACAGCCATTGACCGCTTATGAAAAGCAGTTTTTGGCGGACAGATTTCGGGATAAGGATTATGTGCCACGTTCTTATTTTGTTGGGGCGAGCGTCCAAAACGACTATCAGCCAACCATGCCACTGACCCTTGTGGTTATGCAAACGGGTCATTCTTATGAACAGGCAGGCTATGCCAAGTTGTTTTTGCAATCGTCAGGGGCAGACACGCCACGCCCCATTGTCCTGCGTCAAGCCAAAGATGGCAAATGGTATTTATGGGAGCAAATGCTGCTGGCAGACATTCGCCCACCAAACAGCCAAAACCCTTGGGCATGACGGCGTTTTTTTAGGGCGTGCTGTTGGTTTTGGGTATTTCACCACAGGCAAGCCGTAAAGAGTGATGGGCTTTTTCTGGGGCGTTGGGAGTTTGGGTGGTGTTTGGGTTTTGGGTGGCGACATCGCTCGTTGCCGTGCTGATGTTTTCTTTGCTTGGATTGGTTAAGATAAAGCAAAAATGCCCGTTTTTGATGAAACCACTGCGTGAGCCTTCTTGACTCTTTGTCAAAAACGCATCGTCTTTTGCCCAGCCTAATTGACGCAAGGTTTTTGTTAGGGTTTTTTCGGTAGCGTCTAGCTCGTCAGTGGCTACAGCAGGGCGGGTAAGGACGTTTGCCAAGACATGAACGTCCTTGTGGTCGTTATCGCCAACACGCACCGAAGTCCAAAAAATCTTTTCGGTTTGGGGGGTGTTTTGGATTTGTAAGATGGTTGAGACTTGCGCAAAAACATCTTGGTACGCTTCAGGAATGCTGACAGGCTGTGTGGTGGCAGTGGGCGCTGCTGTGCTTGGCTCTGGTTTTGGCTGGCTGGCTTGTTCTTGGGGCTGATTGCAGGCAGTTAACAACATCGCCATCAATCCAAAAAATAAAAACTTTCTTTTCATTGAAATGTCCTAATCGTGTATCAAGATGTCATTATATATCAAATTGATGATTACTATCTGCTTGTGTCATGATAAATAAATGCCTTTAATCAATCAAATGCCAAACCTTGATGAATGCTAACACCATCAAGGAAATTTTTAGTATATATCCATTTGAATGAATGGTTTGTAAATAAATTGTGGTGTTTTGTTATATGTCGGACATCACTATTTTGACGCAGGCATTCGTATTTAATCATTCATGCTATTTTTAAAAGAATAAATCAATCGGTGCTAAATGATTAATTTATTATCAGCAAATCAGCGTGTGAAGTGTAATATGACATACGGCAAAAATTAGGCGATAGATGGTGATTTTGTCAGTATATTGTAATTAAATATTGTTCAAAAAACTTGTCAGTGTTACAATAAAATCAACAAAGCAAAAGCATGAACATATAAATAAAGACAATAAAATGATATAAATGGATTGTGGTTTTGGTTTATTTATATCTGCCGTGGCGCAAATACATAAATGATTTTATGATTATTTGCAGTAAACATTGATGATAAAAAGTCAGAGGTTTTTATGAAAAAGAAATTGCTGATTGCTTTGGCTGTGGTTATTATTTTGCTTGTGGTGGCTTATCAAGCATTATCGCATTTTTTCTTTAAGATGGCGTATGATGATTGTATGGCAAGATACAGCGACAACCAACTTGTCAAAATACTGGTTGATGATGTTTCTAAAGTGTGCGAATGTACCGTAGGGCAGACCAAAAAGGTAGGATTGATTGGTATGCTGCGTCTTGAAGACGGTTCGCCCGAAGAAAAAGCGCTCCGCCAGCGTGTAGAAGATCAATGTGTTACGCCCCACATGAAGACGGACAATATATTTTCAGAAATGGAAAAGTCCCTTCAGTCAGGTCAGTAGCCCATTTTGCTTGACTGACTTTGCATTGCTCAGTCTGTTAGAGCATGACTGACACATGAATAAACCCACTGTTTGGTGGGTTTATTTGTTGGCTTTGGCGGTTTAGCTTTGTAGCGTACTAAGTAGGCGCTGATGAATGCCTTCAAAGCCACCGTTAGACATGATGATGACAGCGTCCCCTGCCTTGGTGTGGGTTTTTAGGTGGGTAAGTATGTCTTCTACGCTGCCTAATACACACTGATTGGGGGCGTCGCCGATGGCGTCTTTTAGTCCCCATGTTAGAGAGCTTGGTTCGTACCAAATGACTTGGTCGGCAAGACTGGCAGATGGCGCTAGGCTGTCTCTGTGGCTACCAAGCTTCATGGTGTTGGAGCGTGGTTCAATCACCGCCCAAATGCGTCTGTCGCTTAGGCGTTTTTTTGCGCCGTCTAGGGTGGTGGTGATGGCGGTGGGGTGGTGGGCAAAATCATCAAATACCAACACATCGCCAACATCGCCAATCAATTCCATGCGTCTTTTGATACCGGCAAAATTAGACAGCGCTTCACACGTTTTGGCAAGTGACACGCCCACACTAAAGGCGGCAGCGGCAGCAACCAATGCGTTATTGACGTTGTGCACGCCACTCATGCCCCAATGCACCTGTGCGCTTTGGTCTTGGTAATGGATACAAAAGTTTGAGCCGTCTTCGCTGATGAGCGTGGCTGTCCAGTCGCCGTTATCTGCACCCACCGCCGTGCGCCATACGGGTGTCCATACGCCCATTTTTAGCGTTTCTTCTAGGCTTGGGGTGGCGCTTGGCATGATGATTTGACCGTGTGAAGGAATCATGCGGATCATGTGGTGGAACTGGGTTTGAATGGCTTTTAAATCCGCAAAAATATCGGCATGATCGTATTCTAAATTGTTTAAAATCGCTGTGCGGGGGCGATAATGCACAAATTTGGAACGCTTATCAAAAAAGGCGCTGTCGTATTCGTCCGCTTCTATGACAAAATATTTATCGCCCAAATGAGAACTGTGCGCAAATGCCGCTTGCAAACGCAAGTCATCGGTATTGACCAGTGGCACGCCCCCAATCAAAAAACCCGTATCCAAACCTGCGTACTGCAAAACCCACGCAAGCATGGTGGTTGTGGTGGTTTTGCCGTGTGTGCCTGCCACCGCCAAGACATGACGGTCTTTTAGGACGGTTTCATACAAAAATTGTGGGCCTGAAGTATAAGGCAAGCCCTTATCTAGCATATATTCTACCGCTTCCATGCCACGTTTACAGGCATTGCCGACCACCACCAAATCAGGGGCGGGGTCAAGGTGTTCGGCTTTGTAGCCTTCCCAAATTTCCACCCCTGCTTTTTCAAGCTGCGTGCTCATCGGGGGATAAATGCCCGTGTCCGAGCCTGTTACTTTGTGTCCTAGGTCTCTGGCAAGCAGTGCCAACGATCCCATAAACGTACCACAAATACCTAAAATATGAATGTGCATGACGATTTCACAAAAAATTAATAAAAGAAGCCATTATATCAGAAATTTAAAACAAACCACACCAGCGCCACTTATAGCGCTTTGTTGATGGGTTTTTAGGCGGTTTTGGCATTGAAAAATAGCTTAATCAGCCACAAATGCACCAAAATCAGTAGCCCAAAAAATATCCCTGACTGCATGGGAATGGACAGCCCCATCAGTTCCCAATCAATCACCCCACAATCTGCCGAGCCTGATAAAATCAGTTGCAAAATGTCGGTCAAAGGCATGGTTTCCAGCCAAAAATCAAAACCTGCCCCACAAGACGCCATCGGATCGGGGAATTTTTGTAGCCACACATGACGAATTGCCACGCCAAACGCCCAAAGAATACCCAAAAAGCTACCAAGCCATAAGATAAGCTTTGCGGCAAGTTTTTTGGGATTGATTAGGGCAAATAACAAAGAAAATAGCCCCATGACCATCAGCCCGATACGCTGTAAAATACACATCGGACACGGCTCAAGCTCCATGACGTGCTGTAAAAACATGGCATAACCCATGCCCACCACGCAGGACAAAAACAATAAAAAACTTAAAGTTCTGGGGTTTTTTAATAAATTTTTAATCATGGTTTTCATAAAACAACCCACCGTATTTATCGGTACGTTTGTATAAAGTCATAAAAGTCTTGCACGCTTTCACGTTCTAGGCTCTGCTGATCGGCAAAAGACTGCACCGCCAAGTCGGCAAAATATGCCACGTGTTCATTACTTAGGGCGTGGCTAAGTAGGGCTTTTTGGTGCTTACTGGCAAGGTGTCGCCCAAGCTCCCATGTGCTACCCAGTCGTCTGCTGTCGGTTTCAATTTGTGATGACAAAGTAAAGTCGGGATTGCTTGCCACGCCTTGCATAAAGGCAAGTGCTGCACGGTATTCGTTGCCTTGGTGATACACATCAAAGGCGTTGGCGATGGACTGCATTTGGCTTAGGGTGTCGGCTATCCAAGCGTGCAAATTGACCATTTCGCCGCCGATGGTGATGGTGGTGTTTGCGTCTCGTCCGTGATTGACCACGGCGTCAATGTTGGCGCTAAGCTGTTTTTCTTCTTCGGGAAGCAGCTTATCAGAAGGCGACAGTAGACAGTACAAAGCCAGCACTTCTAAAAAGCACGCCGTGGACATTTTTATGCCGATGTCGCTATAAGGGTCAAGGTCAATGGCACGAAACTCCACATAAGCAATGCCCCGTTCTTTGAGTGCGGTGGTCGGTGTTTCGCCAGATTTGGTTACTTGTTTGGGGCGAATGGGGCTATAAAATTCGTTTTCAATTTGCAAAATGTGATCGTTGATTTGAATGGGGTTGCCGTCAGCGTCATCTACCCCGATTTGGCTGAATGTGTCAAAAGGGGTATTGATGGCTTTGCGCAGTCCTGCCACATATTCATCAAGGTCGTTGTAACGAATGTCTAGGTTTTCTTGGACGCTGTTGGTGTAGCCAAGTTTGCCCATGCGAAGGCTGGTGGCGTTTGGTTTGTAATAGGTGCAACTGCAAGGCGACAGTGGGATAAGGTCATGTTGCCGACCCGTCAAAAAGCAGCCACAAACGCTGGGACTTGCCCCCAAAAGATACAGCACCAAAGGCGTTAGGCGTTTGAAATTACGAATTAAACCAAGATATTTGGCGTTTTTGAAGGCGGCTTTGTCGTCTGCGTGTTCGTGCTTCGCCCACACATCAAACAAATCATCGCCCACCGAAAAATTATAATGCAGCCCTGCGATGGTTTGCATTTTGCGCCCATAACGCACCCCAAGCCCAGAGCGGTAAAGGGTTTTGAGCTTACCGATGTTGGACGTGCCATAATCTGCAAGGGGAATGTCGCTGTCGTCATCGGAAAGCATACACGGCATGGACAAAGGCCACATCAGTTCATCGTTTTCTAAGGAGCGATGTACCAAAACGTGTAACTCACGCAACATATCCAAAGCGTCTTTGATGGTGGACTTAGGCTCGGTGATGAGTTCTAGTAGGTTTTCGGAGTAATCGGTGGTGATAAAAGGGTGGGTGAGTTTTGAGCCAAGACGGGCGGGGTGAAAGCTTTTGGCTGAGTAGCCATCAGGACGCATACGCAGTCCTTCTTTTTCTATGCCACGTTTCATGCCGGCAACCAAATGTGGGGCAAACCACGCAGGCAAGCTAAAAGCGGGAGCGGTCATTATAGTATCCAATTTGTCATCTAAAAACGACGCTAGTATATCATCAAACCGCCCCCATCGCCATTGGGCTTTTGTTTGGTCTTTGTTGGTGTTTAGGGTAAAGGTAGCAGCACGTTGGTGATTTTCCAGTCTAGCAGGTTGTGCCGCTGCATGATGACCGTGATGGGTTTACCTTTGATTTGGCTGCTTAAACGAAAACAGTTTAGACCGCAGTACGCCAATTGGGGCTTGTCGGGCGTGCCTGTCATGGCTAAGGCTTTTTTGGCGATGTCGGCTTTTTGATTTGTGATGGCTTTATCTATGTCGCCTGTGCTAATAAAATCAGTGATTAATTTTTGTGTGTCCACCAAGCCTGACACCACCGCCACGCCCCCCAAAAAAGCTTCGCTGTCTTTGGTGATGTCGCCTTGTGCTAGGGCGGTGAAGTTTTCGGCGGTAATGGCTTTGTCCACCGCTGTGTCAATAAACATCAAGGCATAATTGCGTAATTTGCCATCATCAATGCCCAAAACTTTTGCCACGCTTTGGATTTGTAAGTTTTGGGCGATGGTGTCATCTACATGATTTTGTAGCTGTTCTTTGATGTTTGGTCTTAGGGCTGCAAAATCAACCGAGCCGATGATGGTGGCATAATCGCCTTTGTCATAGGCTTGTTTTAGGGCATAAAGTTTGTAATAAGGCGATGCGACAAACGCCACTAGGCACAGCACCACACAAAGCAACATCAGGCGAGATAAAGTTTTCATAAAACGCTCAAAGCAAAAATTGTGTATTTTGCCACAAAAACACCAAAAATAGCGATAACTTAGCTTGATAATTTGTGCAGGAAACTCCATAAAAAGGAAGTTTTGAGTATTTGCAGTTAGTGGATAATATGAGTAAAGATTTTTATAGCGTATTGGGTATAGAAAAAACCGCAGACGAAAAAGCCATCAAAAAAGCCTATCGCCGTCTTGCCATGAAATATCACCCCGACAAAAACCCTGACGATCCAAGCGCCGAAGAGAAATTCAAAGAAGCCACGATGGCATACGAAGTGCTGTCCGACGCCCAAAAACGTGCCGCTTATGACCGCATGGGACACGCCGCCTTTGAACAAGGCATGAATAATGGCGGCTTTAGCGGTGCAGGTGGCTTTAGTGGCGCTGATTTTGGCGACATTTTTGGCGACTTGTTTGGGGCGTTTGGCGGCGGCGGTCGTGGGGGATTTCATGACTTTTTTGGTGGTGGCGGTCGCTCAAGCCGTGCCAGTAAAGGGGCGGACTTGTTGTACCGTCTTAGCCTAACCTTAGAAGAAGCGGTCAAAGGCTGCAAAAAAGAAATTACCTACACTACCCATGTTACTTGTGGCACCTGTCATGGCAAAGGGGCAAAATCAGACGCCGATGTCGTAACTTGCTCTGCTTGTCATGGCAAAGGTCAAATCCACCTACAACAAGGATTTTTTGTGGTGCAACAAACTTGCCCACAGTGTGGCGGCAGCGGCAAACAAATCAAAAATCCTTGCATGGACTGTCATGGCGAAGGCAAACAACAAAAATCACAAACCTTAGAAGTGTCTATCCCTGCAGGCGTGGACAATGGCGATCGTGTGCGTCTGTCAGGCAAGGGCGAAGCAGGCGACAACGGTATGCCAAACGGGGATTTGTATGTAGAAATCAATGTCAAACCGCACGAAGTCTTTACCAGAAATGGGGCGGATTTGCATTTGGACGTACCAATCAATATGGCGACCGCTGCGTTGGGCGATGAAGTGGAAGTGCCGACTTTGGACGGACGCCTAAAAATCAAAATCGCTGAAGGCACACAAAGCGGTAAGCTGTTGCGGGTGCGTGGCAAAGGCGTAACCACCGTGCGTGGCGGTATGCAAGGCGATTTGATTTGCCGTATCATTGTAGAAACGCCCACCAACCTAACCCACGAACAAAGACACCTGCTTGAGCAGTTTGCCAAAAGCCTAGGGCAAGATCCCAAGAAAAAAGGCTTTTTTGACAAAATCAAAGACGATGTCAAAGATTTGTTTGATTGATGGCTTAAGCGGTACAAAAAACACGGCGATGGTCGTGTTTTTGTTTTTTGGGTGTTTGGAAAGTTTGGACGATGTGGGTTTGAAATTTAGGTTTTGGGGTTTTGGGCTTTTTCTACCGTTAAGATAACGCCCCATTGATGGAAATAGACCCGTTTTGTTTTTCTTTTGCTTTGTATTTTCTTTTTGTTATAATCAGCTTACCACTTTTATTTAGGAAATCATCATGACAGTAAACATCGGTATCATGGGCGCATCAGGACGCATGGGACGTATGCTATTACAAGCCACCCTACAAAACCCCAAAGCCACCTTAAAGGGCGGTTTTGTGCTTAAGTTTTCAAGTTTGATTGGTGTGGACGCAGGCGAGTTTATCGGCGCAAATAAAGTCGGCGTACCGCTTGGGGTATTTGATTTGACTGGCATTGATGTGCTGATTGATTTTAGTTTGCCTGACGCCACCGATGAAGTGCTTACCGCTTGTGTGGAAAAAGGCGTGCCATTGGTGATGGGGGTAACGGGTTTGTCCGCCGACCAAGAAAAGAAAATTGCCGACAGCGCAAAGCACATTCCCATCGTGTATGCAGGCAACTATTCTACGGGGGTTAATTTGTCCTTAAATTTACTTGCCACCACCGCCAAAGTGCTGGGCATGGAAGCCGATGTGGAAATTTTGGAACACCACCACAAACACAAAATTGACGCCCCATCAGGCACGGCTTTGATGATGGCAAAAGCGGTGGCAAATGCCCGTGGACAAACCCTAAAAACGTGCGCCGTTTATGGACGTGAAGGACGCAGTAAGCGTAACGATGGCGAAATTGGCATTCATGCGCTGCGTGGCGGTGAGATTGTCGGTGAGCATACCATTGAATTTATCATGGACGGCGAAATCATTGAAATCACCCACAAAGCACAGTCTCGCCTAACCTTTGCCAATGGGGCGGTGCGTGCAGGGCTTTGGCTGGCGGACAAACCTGCCGGACTTTATGATATGCAAGATGTGTTGGGTCTTAAATGATAAAACGCTGTGTTTTGATGTGGGTGCTTGGCATAGGCACTGTCCATGCCAGTGAGCAAATCTATGTGGTGCATACTTATGGCGATCCTGCACTGGTTGATGTGGTGCAAAAAGAGCTCAATCGGGGTGGCGGTGGCGTGGTCAGTATGTATCAAGACAAACTCATCATCAAGGCTACGCCCAAAGATTATGCTCAGGTGTCGGCGCTCATCAGTCAAATTGACACCGCCCCTGCGTCTTTGACTGTCTCTTTGGCTACCGACAGCCAAACGGTGCAAAGTCATCAAGGTGGCTCGGTGTCGGTGGGCATTTCTCGCCAAGTGTGGATCAATGGACGCTACCAAAACGACCAAAGCACCACAAACCGCCAAAGCGTCTATACCGCCCGCACCTTATCAGGTTCGCCCGTCAGTATCGGCAGCAGCACTTTGGTGGGGCTAACTTCGGCGCAGACGCTAAGACGTGGGCAGACGGTTTGGGTGAATTTTGGCACATCGTGGCTAAGCTTAAACGATGGCTTTAGTGCGGTGGCAAAAGTGCTACCCAACGGACAAATTGGGCTGACACTGTCGCAGTCATCTGTGGGGACAGACAGCTTGGGCGGTCTTGGCAATCAATACCTAAACAGCACCACCACCATCGCTAGGGGACAATGGGTGCAAATCGGGCAAATGCGCATAGACGACAGCCAAGCCCGCTCAGGGTTTAGCTTTGGCAAAAGTAGTTACAGTCAGGTCATGCCGATTTGGGTTCGGGTGGATTGATGATGTTGATAAACCGTTCTTGTTAAGAGCGGTTTTATTTTGCCTATTAGATCTAATGAACTAACGAAACACTTCCCCCGTCAAAGGATCGATGATTTGACTGGGTTTTGTAAAGCCAAGCCCGTCCATGTCCACATAGCCTACGCTGTCATCAAAATATCTTTGTGCCGTTTGTAAATCGGTGGCGGGGCTACTGCCTGATGGGTTGCAACTTGTAGAGACCAAAAATCCATAAGGGTTATGTTGGTCGCTGATGGCTTGGCAAATCTGTTGCAACACAGGGTGGGGACTGATACGCACCGCCAATTTATCAAAATCCCCCGTCAATAAAGGCGGCAGTTTAATGCCACCGATGGGAATGAGCCATGTGGTCGCTTGCGTGTGGTTTTGGGGGGCGGTTTGCAGTGCGTGTAGGATTTTGGTTTGGTCTTTGTGGGATAAAGGGGCAAGCAGGGGGCGAAGTTTGTCTATGTGATCGGTTAAAACGATCAGCCCTTTGCTCATAGGGCGAGATTTTAGGGTTAAAATTTTTTGTAGGGCGTTTGTGTTAAAGCCATCACAGCCTAGTCCCCAAACGCTTTCACTGGGATAAGCCAGTACGCCGTCCGCCTTTAAAAATTGGGCGATTGCCAAGATGTCGTTTTTAGTGAATTTTGGCATAATGCCCCCCTTGTGCCAACACCACGCCCAACAGTTCAAGCTCCAAAAGCTGCGCCAAAATTTCGCCGATGTCCTGTTTTGTACTGACAACCAAACTGTCCAAATCTGTGGGGGTGGTACTTAAGTGATCAAACAAGTTTTGTAAATGTGGTGCAATGTCAGGTATAGGCATTGTCTGTACTGCTGCGGGGGCTGGTGGTTGTTGTGTGGCGTTTTGGGCTTTTGGGGTAGGTGGGGCGATGTGTTCGTTGTGATTGTCATCAGGCAAGGGCGCAAGTCCCAAATCTTCCAAAATTTGTCTGGGGTGATAAATCAGCGTTGCCCCTTCACGAATCAGATAATGACAGCCTTCGGCATTGGCGTTATCAATCAAGCTTGGCACAGCAAAAACTTGTTTGCCCTGTTCGGCGGTCAAATGTGCGGTGATGAGCGAGCCACTTTTTAGGGCAGCTTCCGTTACCAAAGTTGCCATAGAAAGCCCCGCCACCAGTCGGTTTCGCCTAGGAAAAGTGTGTTTACTGGCAGGTGTAGCAGGCAGTAGCTCACTGATGAGACAGCCCCCATCTTGTAGGATTTGCGCATAAAGGGCGTGATGATTTTTGGGATAACACACATCAATGCCTGTACCCATCACGCCGATGGTTTGCCCCTGTTGGCTGGTGGCTAATGCGCCCAAATGCGCCTGTCTGTCTATGCCCCCTGCCAGTCCGCTGGTGATGGTCAGCCCTTGATGTGCCAAATATTGAGCGATGTCAAAGGTGATTTTTTCGGCGTGGGGTGTGGGTTTTCGGCTGCCGACGATGGCGATTTGTGGGTCGTTTAGTCTGGCAACATTGCCCCGACAAAACAGCACAGGTGGCGGATCGTACAGTTCGTGCAAAGCTTTGGGGTAGTCGTCATCTAAAAAGGTAAGCACCAAAAAAGCCCCACGAGATACTTGCGTTTTGGTGTAGTAAACAAATGCCAAAACGTCCGCCATATCACCGACACGTTTAAGATGAGCGGCATGAATGTCAAGCGCCTGCCAAGTGCTGACAGGCTCACATAAAGCAGATTTGGCGCTGCCACTGTGCCGATACAGTTTATAAAAGGCGGACAAAGACGTATTGACCACATACCACAAAGCCAGTAGGGCAGAAGCTTCGTCCAAATCGTGGTAGTGCTTAGGGGGTGCAGACAAATTCATGATGTTTGGGTAAATTGGGGTATGATAGCAAAAAGTGCCCAATTTGGCTATCTGGGCGACTTTGGCTACAGTCATTAAAATTTGACCGTTTAAAAATCACATCAACAACTAATCCCAATCACCAAACATCAGCGCTGTAGGTATAACAACCAAAGCAACCGCCCCACCAACGACATTGACAGGCAACAAAGCCACATCAATGGCGACCGTCAGTGGCGTGAGTAGTTTGAGTTTGCTACGCTTTTTGTAGTTTTCTTGAACGTAGTTGATGGTTAAGGGGGTTTTAAAGCTATGGTGTTGATTTTGAACGCTTTGTACTTTGTTTGCTAATGTCAGCTGCGTCAAAATGCGCTGATGGCAGACAAGCAGTGTTTCGCTCTTGTCGGGAGTGGTTGTTTGACAATAAAAATTGAGATTTTTTAGAGTGGCTTCTTCGTTCTTTTTAAGCTGTTTGACAGGTTTGATAAAGACAATGGGCAGATAATAGCTCGCTGATTCTACGCTGTTTTTGTCGTCAAGCTTGATGGTGATGGGCTGACTGGAAATGTTAAGCGTGTCATTGTTGTGGGGCTCAACGTTCAGATATAAGTGGCGTAAATCCACTTGCTTTAGAATGTCTTGGAACAAGTGATTGTTATTACCTTCGTCGGGCGTTGCCAGTATGCTGTAGTTTTGACCCACTAATACTAAGGCATGGGGGTGGTCTTTGATGGGGGTGGTTGGTACGCCAACGGCGGTGATGGTTTCACTAAGTACAACGTCTGTACTGGCAAGTTTGGGTGTGTTTGCTTTGTCATAAAGAAGCTTGGTGGTACAGCCACTTAACACACTGACTGACAATAAACTCAGTGCAATTAGGCTAACTTGTTTTACCCGATAAATGAAGTTCATGATAAACTCTTGTTATTGAACAAGTTTTTATTTTAGCATAATTAATTCAAGTTAGCCATTTTTTGCTTGAGTGTCAATTTGTATATTAAATGAGCAAATTGGTTTTGCTGACCAAAATGCCATTATTGTCGGCATAAATCCAGTCGCCATCAGCGATTTCTACGCCCCCAAAACGCAGCGTTACGCCCAGCTCTCCAATGCCTTTGCGCACGCTTTTTTGTGGTGTGGCAGCCAGCGCCATGACGCCAAGGGACATGGTGGCAAGCTCGTCCACATCACGCACCGAGCCATAAATGATCACGCCTGCCCAACCGTTATCCACCGCTGATTTGGCAATCATATCACCAAGTAGGGCGCAGCGCATAGAAGCTCCGCCATCAACCACCAAAACTTTGCCATCGCCTTTGGTGGCGAGCGTTTCTTTGACACGAGAATTGTCTTCAAAACATTTGACCGTAACGGCTTGACCACCAAAACTTGATACGCCACCAAAATTTTTAAAACTTTTGCCGTCTATGCTTGGGCTGACGACAGCGATGGCTTTGTCTTCATTATCGTCCAATAAATCACAGGTTACAAAGGGTGTCATGGCTTGTTCCTTGCTTGTGTTGATGAAAGTCTTTAAAATATAACTTTATTTTATAAAGTTGTCAATTTGCCTTATGCTGAAAAAATACGCACTGATGGTCTTGACCGCTACCACGGTTACGGCGTGTCAAACCACAACCCCCCTAACGCCACGCCCCACCACTTGGGCAGCCCCCATCAAACAAGACGCCAATTTGCACCATGTGGATAAAAATTTATACAGAAGTGAGCAACTTATCGCTGATGATGTTGCCAGTATCAAAAAACTGGACATCAAAACCGTCATCAATTTGCGTTATTTTGATCGTCATGATAATGAAAAATTGTTTCAAAATGAACAAATAACGCTCATCAACCACCCAATTTTGACCATATCCACCAAGCCGTCCGACATCGCCAAAGTGCTGCACAGCATACGCCAAGCGCAGCCTGCAGGTGCGGTGTTGGTGCATTGTTATCATGGCGCTGACCGCACGGGCATTGTCATTGCCATGTATCGCATTATTTATCAAAATTGGACGATTGAAGCTGCCAAACAAGAAATGCAGCTTGGCGGATTTGGCTATCACAGCATCTGGAAAAATTTAGAAAACCTGCTGAGTCAAGAAGGCGTGGCGCAGGTCAAAGCCGAGCTTGATAGGTTGGAACAAATAAGTCCTGCCGTGCCAGCGTCTGACTGACCAAACCAGACACAAAAAAATCCAAATCACGCACCGCCTTGATTTTCCCATCAAAAAACGCTCCTAAAAAAGAGCGTTTGTTGTAAAATTAGCGTTTTTTATTTAGATATTTACGCACTTTGTCTCTTGCTCTGTCTTGTTTTAGGCGAGACAAATAATCCACAAAGACGATGCCTTTTAGGTGATCCATTTCGTGCTGAATACAGACGGCAAGCAGCCCGTCCGCTTCTAGGCTAAAGGCTTGACCGTCGCCGTCCAAAGCATCAATTTGCACACGGCTGGGGCGATTGACTTCATCGTACACATCAGGAATGGACAGACAGCCTTCACTATAAGGCACTAATGTGTCGGTCAAAGGCGTAACTTTGGGGTTGATAAAGACTTGTGGTTTGGGGTCTTCGTCTTCTTTGGCTAAGTCCATGACGATGACTTGAACGTGTCTGTCCACCTGCGTGGCAGCCAGTCCAATGCCTTTGGCGGCGTACATGGTTTCAAACATATCTTGTACCAAGGTTTTGATGGTGTCATCAACCGCTTCTACAGGTTTGGCAACGGTGCGCAGTCTGGGGTCGGGATAAGTTAAAATGGGAAGTAATGCCATAAATTTCTCAAGATTTTCCAAAACTTTCTATTATAGAGTATATTGGGTTTTTGTGCCAACAAGCAAGTAGTCGCCCCAAATTGGCTTTGGCACGCCGTTCTAATTTTTGATAAAAATAATCACTATAAAATAACCGCTGTTTGTCATAAAACGCCTGTAAAATTTGTCGTCTTTTTAGGCGATACAAACACTGGGGTACATGATGGTATTCTTGGCGGATTTGTTGTTCATAAGCTTTAAATCTGTCATCATCTGCCGCCAAAATCGCCAAATCTATGTCAAGCAAATATGCCAAATCGTGAGCGTGTTTGGGGTCTTGGGCGGTGTTTGTGTGCTGTTTGGTCGCCAAAATAAAGCAGGCAATGACATCAAGATCATCATCGCTATATTTGCCTTGTAAAGCTTCGTTGGCGACCTTGGCGCTGTCTTGTTCGTTGGTTTCGCTTTTGGGGTCATAAATCACATCGTGATAAAACAACGCAAGCGCCACAAGGTCAGGGCGGTGCAGTGCGTCTTTGACTTCTTCAAACAAAACAAAGCATTCGCTAAGATGTTCTAGGGTGTGATAGTGTCTTTGTGTTTCTTGATAGCGAGTAACAAGTGTGTCAAATAAAGACGTTTCAAGGCTTGGCTTGTGTTGCCAGATATTTTGCCAGTGTGGGTACAGTGTGGATATGTGCATAAGCTGTCCTAAAAAAACCACTTTTTCACCGATGAAAAAGTGGCAATGAAAAAGCGGTTTTTTAAGTGCGGATTATTTTAAAACTTCTGCCATCGCATTGGCAACGTATTCTACGTTTTGGTTGTTTAGCCCTGCGATACACATACGTCCGTTATCCACCATATAAACGGCAAATTCAGACTGCAAGCGACCCACTTGCTCAGCGGTCAGCCCTGTAAAGCTAAACATACCACGCTGTTTGGTGAAGTAGCTAAAATCACGCTCGGGCAATTTGGCGCTTAGGGTGTCTTGCAGTTTTTGGCGCATATCACGAATGCGATCACGCATTTCATACACTTCGCCCACCCATTGATTATACAAGGTTTCATCGTTCATGACGATGTCCACCACATGGTTGCCGTGTGAAGCGGGGCTTGAGTAGATGCGGCGAATGGTGAATTTTAATTGACCGTGTACACGGCTGGCTTCTTCTTTGGTGGGGGCAACGACAGACAGACCGCCAACACGCTCGCCATACAGCGATAAGTTTTTGGAAAATGAGTTGGAAACAAACACAGGCAGACCCATTTCTACCGCCTTTTTGATGGCGTAGGTGTCGCCATCCATGTCATCACCAAAGCCTTGATAGGCGATGTCCATAAAGGCGATGAGTTTTTTGTCTTTGATGATTTGTAGGACACTATCCCATTGCTCGGCGGTCAAATCCACACCTGTGGGGTTATGACAGCAAGGGTGTAGTAGCACCACGTCATTTTCGTTGAGTGTGTTAAAAAAGGCACACATTTCGTCAAATTTTACGCCGATGGTGGCAGGGTCGTAGTAGGGGTATTTGCCCACTTCAAAGCCTGCACCTTCAAAGATGCTGATGTGGTTGCCCCAAGTGGGGTTTGAGACATAACATTTGGCGGTGGGGAACCATTCGTGGATAAAGTCCGCCCCAACTTTGAGCGCCCCTGAACCGCCTAGCGTGGCAACGGTAGCCACTCGTCCTTCTTGTACGGCTGGGTTGTCCGCCCCAAACAGTAGACGCTGACAGGCACTGCGATACCCTGCCAGACCGTCCATGGGCAGATAGCCACGGGGTTTTGGGGGGTTGGCGATTTGGCTTTCGGCGGTTTTGACACATTCCAAAACAGGCAATTTGCCATCTTCGGTATAATAAACACCCACGCCCAAATTGACTTTGATGTCGGTGCGTGGGTCATTGGCAAACTTGTCCATCAATCCCAAAATTGGGTCGCCAGCATAAGGGGTAACGTGTTCAAACATGGTATGTTCCTTAGGTTGTGGGTGAAAAAACACAAGGTATCAAATCTCATCAGTATAACGCAAAACGCCCCCTTTGTGCAGGAATTTTTATAAAAATTATCTCAGGCTGTTTTGGGTGGTCAAGTACGCTTTTGGGGTGAATAAAGGGGCGACTGGGAGCAACTCTTGATGTGTTTTTTGTAGGTTTATCAAAAAGATGTGTCAATTTTATCAAGCGCAAAAAAGCCCGTCATTAAAAAACGGGCTTGATGAATTAGTGAACAGCCATACCACGCTCTATTTGAATTTGGGCGGCGATGTACTTGTCGGTTTGCTCTTGGTTCATGTTGGCGATGGCTTTGTCGGTATCGGTAACAGTGATGTCTTGCTGTGCAAACTCTGCGCTTAAATCCTTAATGCTCATGTTGGGGCTTGTGGCGAGCTTTTCTTGCGCAAATTCATAAAACGCTTGATAATCAATATCGCTCATGACGTTCTCCGTGTGATTAACATGTGATTATAAAGTACCATAAATCCATGCCAAGATCAAGGGTTTTTGGGCGATTTTTGTGCATTTTTTTGGCGTGGCAGTGCGTTGGGGGTTGGGCTAGAATGTGCCTTGATGTGGGGTGTGTTTGCTTTAAAAAAACAAAACCCATTGCGGTACAAATCGGTATCATACAATGGGTTTGCTGTTTGTTTAAATCAAATGGTGGTTGGCTGACTGACCAAAAACTCATGGGCGTTGCTGATTAAAAAATCTTTAAACGCCAAGGCGGCAGGCGACAGCGAGCGATTTTTGTGGGTATAAAGCAAAAATTGTCGCTCTACCACAGGGTTGGCGATGGGGCGCATGGTCAGTCCGTTTTGTTCTACCCATTCGGCGGCATAGAGCAGACACAGCGTAACCCCAAGTCCCATGCGAGTCATGCCAAGGGCGGTGGACAAAAAGTTCACTTCAAAGTCAGGTTTAAAAATGCGACCAGAAATGTTGGACGGCAGTTCGTTTTGTAAGCCTTTGATAAAAGGACCATTGAGCGTGATCAAGCGTTCATCAAGCAAATCCGCCCAACAGATGACCTTTTTTTGGGCGAAAGGGTGCCCTGTGGGTATCACCAAATAAAAAGGCGAACTAAATAGTACGTCAGCGCACAGATCGTCAGCGTAGCTGCGTTCGGGAGCAATGCCAAGGTCAGCTTCTAGGTTTTCTATGTGGTCCACCACTTGATCCACTGAGCAGTCGGTGAGTGTAACTTCAATGTTGGGGTGCAGTTCACAAAATTTGGCAATAAATTTTGGCATGGTGCTTGCTGATAATTGTTGTGATACCGCCAAATGAATGTGTCCTTGGTGTAGGGATTTTAGGTTGGATACTTTTTCGTCCAACACCGCCATTTCGTTGAGTACACGTTTGGCTTGTGGTAGTAGGCGTTGTCCTGCATCGGACAAATTGAGCTTTCGGGTAGTGCGGTCAAACAGCTTAACATCAAGGTTTTGTTCTAACTCCTTGATAAGTCCGCTCAGCGCCGATTGTGTCAAGCATAGGGCTTCGGCGGCTTTGGTAAAGCTGTTTTGTTCGGCAACAAGCACAAAGGCACGCAGTTGTCTTAGGGTGGTACTCATTATCATGTCTCTTTATGGGTATATTAGTCAATATTATAAATCATAATGCGACAGATAAAAAGCGTTTTTCAAGCCACCCAAAATTGTTTAAAATTTGGCGATTGATTGACCAGTTTTATTGGGTAAAACGCATTCATTAACATTTTAATAATTGCCAAAAGTCAGTGGCTACTTTAAGATAATCAGTTTGCTTTGGCAATAGTCATTTTATGGAAAATTCGTCATGCTTGTGTCTTTGACATTAAATAACCTTGCGCTTGTGGCTCATCATGAGATAAATTTTGATGCACATTTTAACGTCATTACAGGCGAAACAGGGGCAGGTAAGTCTTTGATTTTGGACGCTTTATCCTTGTGCGTGGGTGAGCGAGCGGACGCAGGGCTGGTGCGTCATGGGGCAAACGAATGCGATGTGTTTGGTGAGTTTGATGTGGCGGATAATGCCATGGTTAAACAGTGGTTTGCCATTCATGACCGACCCTTTGAAGAAACCTTGCTCATTCGCCGCAAAGTCAGCCTGCAAGGACGCTCCAAATCGTGGATCAATGGCGTGCCTGCCAGCATTGGCGAACTCAAATCTTTGGGCGCTATTTTGGTGAATATTCATTCACAGCACGCAGGACTTGAACTGCTAAAACCGCAATTTGTGGTGTCGTGGCTTGATGACATCGGTGGGCTAGGTAAGCTTGCCAAAGAAACACAGCTTGCTTATCAAGCTTGGCAATCCTTAAAAAAACAAGCCCAAGAACTGCAAAATCAATCCGCCATGCGTGCCGACAAAATGGCGCTTTTGAGCACAAAATTAGAAGACATTGCTCCTTTGTTGGTGGTAAATTTTGAAGACGTAGAAAGCGAATATGACGAACTGTCTGACCTTGAAAACTTAATGCAAAGCGCCATGCAAGCAGTATCCAGTTTGGACAGCGACAGCGATGCCCCAAGTGTCAGCGGTATGCTTGCCCGTGCCATCAAAATTTGCGACAATCATGCCGACAAAAGCCGAGTGTTTGGCGAATGTAGCACGCTTTTGACGCTTGCCCAAGAGCAAATAGATGATGCACTTTCACGCCTAAGCGATTATGCCGAACAGTCGCTGCCTGATGAGCAGCGCCTAAACGAATTAAATGAATTGATTGGTCTTGCTCATCACTTGTCCAACAAATACCATGCACCCATCAACGAGCTGATTGATGAAGCCGAGCAGTGGCAAGCAGAACTGGATAAATTGTCATCACTACCTGACAGCGACACCCTAAGCCAACAGGTAGAAAAAGCCTATCAGGACTACAAAGCCATTGCCAAAAAATTACAACAAGCCCGTGAAGCTGCTGCCCCGCAAGTGTGTCAAGCGTTGAGCGAAAAACTGGTTTTATTGGCACTGCCAAACGCACGTTGTGAATTTGTCTTTGCCCCAAAAACGCCCGAACAATACAACGCTCACGGTATGTTTGACGTTGCTTTGATGTTTAGTGCCAACGTAGGAATGCCTTTGCAAGCGTTACATAAAGTGGCGTCAGGGGGCGAACTGTCTCGGATTGCTTTGGCCATGCAGGTGATGAGTGCCCAAGCGCTGGATGAAGGCGACATGACATATCCGACACTGGTGTTTGATGAAGTGGACGTTGGGATAAGTGGCGGTACAGCGCAGGTGGTAGGCGAAATGCTGCGCAGTCTGGGGGCGTATCAACAAATTCTTGCCATCACGCACCAAGCCCAAGTGGCGGCTGCTGCCCATCGTCATATTTTGGTACAAAAAGAACATGGCGAGCAAACAAGCAGTGCATTGCGTGTTATTGCAGGTGATGATAAAGTGGGCGAGCTGGCTCGTATGTCGGGCGGTGTTACCATCACTGATGCCACCATTGCTCATGTGCAAGGGCTGATAGACGACATTGCCAAAAAAGAAAACAGCGCCCAAAAACCAAACACACCAACCAAAAAAAGAACATAACTGATGACTGACATTCCCAGCAATCTTACCCATTATTTTTTGTTGCCCAGTCCTAGTATGGACGATGAGCGGTTTCAAAATGCCTTGATTTATATCTGTCGCCACAGCAGTCAAGGGGCGTGGGGTTTTATCATCAATCAGCCGCACCCATTTTTGTCGGTGGGGACGATATTGGGAGAAATGGGGCTGTCTGGCTCTTATCGCACCATCAGTACGCCTGTCATGCATGGCGGTTTTGTGCGTCCTGAAGCAGGTTTTGTGCTACATACGGGGCAGCCAGATTTTGCGTCGTCTTTTGTGATAGGCGATAATGTGTGTTTGACAACCAGCAAAGACGTTTTAAAATGGATAGCTGCTGACGGACTTTCGCATTATTTACTTTGTATGGGATTTTGTAATTGGAGCAAAGGACAATTAGAGCAAGAGCTGTTGGCAAAAGATTGGCTGTTTTGTCCTGCTGACGCCCATACGCTGTTTGCAGAAGCGTTTGAATTGCGGTTATCCAAAATCCGCCACAAACTGCATTTGGCTGATACTGATGATTTGCCTGTGGTGGGTAGAGCCTAGTTTGACAAAAGGAAAATTCATGAATCAAATCAGTAGCGACTATACCATGCGCCATCTCAATGGCTTTGTTGCCTTGATTGTCATTGCGCTGCTACTTGTTTTTGGTGGGCTGGCGCTATTGTCCGTTGGCAATTTGTCGCTTACAGTGGTGCTTGTGCCTGTGGCGCTTTTGGCGACCCGTTTTCGCATTGTTGAGCCAAACACCGCTTTGGTCAGTACACTGTTTGGGCATTATTCAGGCACGATTGTACAGCAGGGGTTTTATTGGATCATTCCTTTTTATGTGGTACAAAAAGTTTCGCTGCGCACCGCCAACTATGTAACGCCCACACTCAAAGTCAATGACAGTTCAGGCACACCCATTGAAGTGGCGGCGGCGATTGTGTACCGCATTGATAATCCAGCGGCGGCGGTGTTTGATGTGGAAGATGTGCACGATTTTATGCGAGTACAAAGCGAAAGTGCGGTGCGTTCTTTGGTGTCGCATTATCCTTATGCCAGCGCAAATGGTGGCGAAAGTTTGGGCGGACTGTCGCCGAATATCTTGGAAGCCTTTCGCAGCATGGTACAAGAAAGGGTAGAGCAAGCAGGCGTTTTGATTGAAGAAGCCCGCTTTACCCATCTTGCTTATGCCCCAGAAATTGCTCAAGCCATGCTTAGAAAACAACAAGCAGAATCAGTGCTTGTGGCTCGTCAAACCTTGGTCAAGGGCGCAATTTTGATGGTGGAAGGTACGGTCAAAGAACTAGAACGCCGCCAAATCGTGCGTATGAGCGACGGCGAAAAAGCCAAACTCGTTACCAACATGATGACCGTGCTATTGTCCGAAGAAAGTGCGTCCCCTGTGGTTAATGTCAGCGGAGATTGATGGCTTATGAATGAAACTGCCCCAAAAAACGACAAACCCAAACTTATCCTAGCTCTAGATTTTGGGGTCAAAAAAATGGGCATGGCACTGGGCAATGACCTAACCCAAGACGCACGCCCCTTTGATATTTTGGCGATGGATAACGGACAGCCCGATTGGGACAATTTGCTTGGTATCATTGATGTGTGGCGCATTGATAAAGTGGTGGTGGGACTGCCACTGAACATAGACGGCACAGAATCCATGCTAACCAAACGTGCCAAAAAATTTGCCAGACGTTTGGCGCACCGATTGGGCGAGCGTCATTTTGATGTGCCGGTGTATTTTTATGATGAACGCCTAACGTCCAAAGAAGCCCGTTTGATGGCGTGGGAAATGGGCTGGATAACCCATGAACAAGACCCCATTGATGATCTTGCGTCGTGCATTTTATTGAACAGTTATTTTTATGCCCCACAGTTGGCGATTTATGTGGGTAGCTATCATGACAACCCCCAAAAAGGTAAAGGCTAAGGCGACAACGTGAACCAGTTATCTTCCCAAAATTTACGCACCCAAGCGGTCATCAGGTACGCCATCAAACTTGCCAATGTCAGCGTGTGTTTGGGGCTTGTGGCGATTGCTTATTTTGTGGTTTTTGGGACGTTGGCAAGTTTGCCACAATTTAAAGACAGCACCGTGATTTATTTGGCGTTTCATTATCTGCCTTATGTGCTGATTGGGCTGTCTATTCCCATCAGTTTGTATCAGGTGTTTTTGCTTTGGCGCTATCGCATTGTGCAAATGGGCATTTTGGCAATCATCATGGGCGTGGGCGTGGGGCTTTTTTTGTTTGCTTTGGGGGCGTTTGTATTACAAGGAAAAAGCACGACGTTTTTTATGAGTTTATTTTTGGCGATGATAGCGTGGTTTGCCATGCCGTTTTTGTTTCGGGTAAATTTTAAAAAGTTTTTGACGTTTTTGCAGCAAATAGGTAATTAAATGACACAAGAAAACCCAACCCCATCACCCACCCATACCCTAAACACTTTGGGTCTGATTTGTCCAGAGCCCATCATGCTGCTGCACAAAACCATACGCCAAGCCACGTCGGGCGATGTGATAGAAGTGCTGGCAAGCGATCCTGCCACCCAAAGAGACATTCCCAATTTTTGTCGGCATTTGGGGCATACGCTGCTGGAACAAACCACGGTTGATGACAACTATCGCTATATTTTGATTAAAAAATAGGCAAATTATATGAGCAAAACCCGAGCAACCAAGCCCCGCCTGCCGTCTTTGACCATCACCGATGACGATCCGCCATTTTTGACCGAATTTCGGATTGCCATGCTTGCTCGGGGGCTGTCCACACGCACCCGTAATGCCTATATTCGGGATTTGCGTCTATGTATCACAAGTTGCGATAAGCCCTTACCGACTTGGCAAGAACACGATGTGCTGATGTGTTTAAACTATCTGACCGAGCACGACAAATCGCCCAGAACGCAGGCTCGTATGCTTGCCAGTTTGCGCCAGTTTTTTTTGTGGCAAGTGGGTGATGGGCTGCGAGATGACAACCCTTGTGAACACGTCAAAAACCCCAAAACTCTAAAGCCCTTACCTAAAACCTTGTCCGAAGATGACGTAACGGCTTTATTAAATGCCCCTGACACCACCACACCGCTTGGACTGCGAGACAAGGCCATGCTAGAAGTGATGTATGCCTGCGGTCTTAGGGTGTCGGAGCTGGTGAATTTGTCTTTGGAGCAATTAAACTTGACTTCAGGTTGGCTACAAATCACAGGTAAGGGCAATAAAATGCGCCTGATTCCACTGGGAGAATATGCGATGGGCGCAATCAACGCTTATTTGGGGCAGCGACCCGAGTTCCTTGCCAAAACCGACAGCGACTGCCAAGCGGTGTTTTTGACCGAACAAGGCGGTTATATGACACGGCATAATTTTTGGCATTTGATCAAAAAATACACCACACTGGCGGGCATTGGTGTGCCAGTTTCTCCACACACATTGCGCCACGCTTTTGCCACGCATTTGCTCAATCACGGGGCGGATTTGCGTAGTGTGCAGCTGCTTTTGGGGCACAGTGATTTGTCCACCACACAGATTTATACCCATGTGGCGACCGCTCGCCTACAAAGTTTGCACGAAGCACATCACCCTAGGGGCTAGCCAAAATCAGACCAAAGGGGCTGATGAATGCAGTTTTTGGCGCATGACTTCATACAGCACCATGCCAGTTGCCACGCTGACATTGAGACTTTGGGGGCGGTTTGGCGTGTCGCTCATGGGAATATAAACCAGTGTGTCGCAGTATTCAGCCGTCAGCCTTCTCATGCCTTTGCCTTCAGAGCCCATGATGATGGCGACTTTGCCCCCAAAATCACAAGATGGCAAAGGTAAGGCGCTATCGTCCAAAGCCGTACCAAACACAAATACCCCTGCGTTTTTTAGTTTGTCCAAGGTGCGAGCCAAATTGGTAACGGCAAGCACAGGCACACTTTCTGATCCACCCACAGAGACTTTGGCAACGGTTGGGGTCAGTCCCACGCTTTGATGTTTGGGGATAATGACGGCGCTGACTGCCATCGCCGCAGCCGTCCGTAGGATCGCCCCAAAATTATGCGGATCGGTGATCTGATCTAACACCAAAAACACCACCCCGTCTTGACCTAGAAATTCATCAAGTTCATCATCACCGCCCATATTTTGTAGTCGTGCCGATAAAACCACGCCTTGGTGTTGACTGCTGCCACAAAGTTCGGTTAAGCGTTCTTTGTGGGCGATTTGTACCGACACGCCCATGCTTTTGGCAAGGGTAATGATTGCGTCGTGTTCGCTGTTATGATGGGTGTCATCGTAGCTTTGGACAAATAACGCCAAAGCGTCCTGCGGGCGAGCATTGAGTAGGGCAAAAACGGCATGAATGCCATAAAAATGGGGCGTGGTTTTGGGTTTTTTGGGAGATTTTTGGGGGGCTGATTTGGAAGTTTTGGGGCTGTTTTTCATGGTGATGATGATAAAAATTGCATGACAATAAAACTTATTGTGGCAAATTCACCCCCAAAAGTAAATCAAATTTTGTTTTTACCCTTGAAAAGTGCGTCTTTAACCTTTATCAAGATAGGGATTTTTTATGGAGTATTTTATGACCACTCAAGAAAACCAAACCGCCGATTTGACCGATGAAACCGTCAGCGAAAGCCAAGACAGTCAAGCCCGTGAACTTCAAGAACTGATCGCCACCATTGAGCGCCTAGAAAGCGAAGTCAAGGACGCCAAAGAAACCGCTGCCCGTGCCAATGCCGAAAGCTACAACGCCCAACGCCGCATGGAAGCTGAAACCGACAAAGCCAAAAAATACGCCCTACAAAAATTTGCCAAAGAGCTGCTTGAAGTGGTGGACAACCTAGAGCGTGCCATTGACAGCGGCGAAAAAGCAGGAACAGACGAAAGCACGCTAGAAGGACTAAAACTTACCCACAAATCCTTATTGACCGTCCTAGAAAAAAATGGCGTTGTGTCTGTCGGAGCGGTCGGCGATGCCTTTAATCCTGACATTCATGAAGCGGTAGGCATTTTCCCTGATACCGAAAAAGACGTGATTGGGCAAGTCTTGCAAAAAGGCTACACCCTAAACGAACGCACACTAAGACCTGCGATGGTGCTGGTGGGGGCGTGATTTTTTAGATGGGTTTTAAAGTCTATCTAAAAATTTCTTAGGGATTTTATTTTAATTTTCAAGCAGTTAAATCTAAAAAATTTACTAAAAAATTTTAAAAATTTACCTTGAAAATCAAAATTTGATACAGATATAACACAGCAAGATTGGCAAAACTTTTGTAGCTTGCCAAAAATTAACAAACGAAATTGGAGAAAAATTATGGGTAAAGTTATTGGTATTGACCTTGGTACAACCAACTCTTGTGTGGCAGTGCTTGAAGGCGACAAAGTCAAAGTCATTGAAAACGCAGAAGGCGCACGCACCACGCCATCTATCGTTGCCTTTAAAGACGATGAAATTTTGGTCGGTCAAGCCGCCAAACGCCAAGCGGTTACCAACCCGCAAAACACCTTATTTGCCGTAAAACGTCTGATCGGTCGCCGTTATGACGAATCGGCAGTACAAAAAGACATCGGACTTGTGCCTTACAAAATCGTCAAAGCCGATAATGGCGATGCGTGGGTAGAAGTTAATGGCAAAAAACAAGCGCCACCACAAATCAGTGCCGAAGTTTTGAAAAAAATGAAAAAAACCGCCGAAGATTATCTTGGCGAGCCTGTAACCGAAGCGGTGGTAACTGTACCTGCCTATTTTAACGACAGCCAGCGCCAAGCCACCAAAGACGCAGGACGTATCGCAGGGCTAGACGTAAAACGTATCATCAACGAGCCAACCGCTGCTGCCCTTGCCTTTGGCATGGACAAAAAAGAAGGCGATCGCACCATTGCTGTGTATGACTTAGGTGGCGGTACTTTTGACGTGTCTATCATTGAAATTGCTGACGTGGACGGCGAACAACAATTTGAAGTACTTTCTACTAACGGTGATACTTTCCTAGGCGGTGAAGATTTTGACATTGCGCTGATTGATTACCTAGTGGACGAATTCAAAAAAGAACAAAACGTCAATCTAAAAGGCGATCCGCTTGCCATGCAGCGCCTAAAAGAAGCCGCCGAAAAAGCCAAGATTGAGCTGTCATCTAGCCAATCTACCGAAGTCAATTTGCCTTACATCACCGCCGATGCCACAGGTCCTAAGCACCTTGTCATTACCATCAGCCGTGCCAAGCTAGAAGCCTTGACTGAAGAGCTGGTGGCACGCACCATCGGTCCTTGTAAGATTGCTCTAGAAGACGCAGGACTTTCGGCAAGCGAAATTGATGACGTGATTTTGGTGGGCGGTCAAACCCGTATGCCTTTGGTACAACAAAAGGTACAAGAGTTTTTTGGCAAAGAGCCACGCAAAGACGTAAACCCTGACGAAGCAGTGGCGATGGGTGCGGCGATTCAAGGTGCGGTACTTTCTGGCGACAAAAAAGACGTGTTGTTGCTTGACGTAACGCCATTGACCTTGGGTATTGAAACCATGGGCGGCGTGATGACACCCATCATTGAAAAGAACACCATGATTCCTACCAAAAAATCACAAGTGTTCTCAACCGCTGCCGACAACCAACTTGCGGTATCTATCCAAGTGTATCAAGGTGAGCGTAAAATCGCCAACCAAAACAAACTTTTGGGTAACTTTGACTTGACGGAAATTCCACCTGCGCCCCGTGGTGTACCACAAATTGAAGTAACCTTTGACATCAACGCTGACGGTATCATGAACATCAGCGCCAAAGACAAAGGCACAGGCAAATCTCAATCTATCCAAATCAAAGCGGACAGCGGTCTATCAGAGGCGGAAATCGAGCAAATGGTGCGTGATGCCGAAGCCAATGCCGAAGCCGATAAGAAGTTTGCAGAGCTGGCAGGCGCTCGTAACGAAGCCGACGGACGCATTGCAGCGGTACAAAAAGCCCTAAAAGAAAATGGCGACAAAGCCACCGACGAAGAAAAACAAGCGGTAGAAGAAGCCATCAAGGCGCTAGAGCTTGCCACCAAAGAAGACGACGTTGAAGCCATCAAGTCCAAACTTGAAGCGCTAGACAATGCTTTCTTGCCCATCGGTAGCAAAATCTACAGCCAAGAGCAAGGCGGTGCAAACCCTGCCGATTTTGCCCAAGCTCAAAACGCAGGCGCAAGCCAAGCCAAAGATGATGGCGTGGTAGATGCAGAGTTTACTGAAGTTAAAGACAAGTAAGCCAGCCTGTCAAAACAGCAAACAGCACTCATTTTTTGGGTGCTGTTTTTTTGTGGAAATTATATGCAAAGTGTTATGTTTTTGTTGGGGTTTCTTGATTTTTTTGGAAAACATTTTTAACATGACCTTAGTATAACTATGAGTATCAACATTTTTTTGGTGGGTGTATGAACATCAAACAGCTGGTCAAACTTAGCAACATCACTGCCATCATCGGTATTATCCTATTGATTTATTGGGTATTTGCGTTTATTTTGATGATGGTATTTGGCTTAAAGATTTTTCGGGAAAATCTGACCGAAATCTTTAGCATGAGTATTTTGGGGGTGCTGGCGCTACTGGCGGGGGCATTGATGCTCAACATCATGCTCAATTTGACACGCATTGCTGAGCGTAATGAAACGGACAAGGCGGTCTATAAGCACGGCAAAAAGATACTCGCCGTGTTGGTGCTTTTGTTTCCGTTGATTGCAGGTGGCTTGTTTTTGGGGGATTATTTAAGCAGCCAAAAGAAAAAAGCCTATCTGATTGAAACGGCACACACCGTCATCAGCGACCAAAAGACGGCGTTTGAGCTTTTGGGTCAATATCAATTTGATCAAACGTATATTGAAGAGCTGACCAGTCGCATTGCTACCTTACAGCAGGTCAATCCTGACATTAGACACATCACCGTGATTGTGCCTGACACAGTGGAAGGGCTGCCCACCTATTTGGGTTTTGATGGTTCGGCGGTGGTTTATATTCATAGTGAAAATCAAGCATTAACAAACGACAAAGCGGTACAAGCAGGCGATGCCATCAAAATCACCACAACCGATACCGACAACCAAACGCAGGTACGTTATGTGCACAAAAGATCGTTTATTTTTCAAGCCGATTTGCGTGAAAAAGCTTATTTAGAGCGCACTTTTGCCGAAAATGGTAGCCAAATAGACTTTAGTGCGTCTGACGGCACTTATAAAATGTTTTATCCTTATCAAATAGATGGCAAAACCGTGGCGGTGCTGTATTTGTCCGATTATCAAAGATATGGCAAATATGGCAGTTGATAGCCATCATTATGCCTTGACTGTGTCAAAAAAGACCGCCACATAATCACGCTTTGACAATTTAACCACCAATTTTTTGTTGATTTTATGTTAAAATTGGTACGGTTTTTATTGTGGGTGGTGAATATGACCTGTATTTTAATCGTAGAAGATGATCCAGCCATTGCGATGACGGTTAAATTTAGCCTTGAACGAGAAAATTGGCAGGTGGTATGGGCAACCAATCGGGCAGACGCTTTGACACAAGTGGCGACCTTACCCAAGCTGTCGGCGGTGGTGCTTGATGTGGGTTTGCCCGATGGCGATGGCTTTGGCATTTGTCAGGCGATTCGTGGTGGCGCACATCACGCCCAAGTGCCCATTGTGTTTTTGACCGCCAGAGACGATGAAATAGACACCATCATTGCCCTTGAAATGGGGGCGGACGATTATATGACCAAGCCATTTAGTCCCAGAGAGCTGGTGGCTCGGCTCAAGGCAATTTGGCGGCGACAAAATTTAAGCCCGCCCCAAGCCCACTCTCCCAACCTGCCACAGCAAGGGGATTTTAGTCAAGTTACCCCCGTTGGTGTATGGGATTACCAACATCATACTTATACGTTATCGCTTGACGGTACGGTGCTGCCACTGAGTAAAACCGAACTGGCGGTCATGCTGTCGCTGCTTGCCAATCCCACACACATTTTAAGCCGTGAACAAATACTCGCCCAAGTCAGCGATCACCCAGAGCACCGCCTAGCCCGCACCATTGATAGCCACATCAAAACCCTAAGGCAAAAATTAACAACACTAAGTACACAAGAAATCATCATCACACATCGGGGCTTGGGGTATAGTTTGTGTTAAGTTTTCATGCTTTATTGGATAAATTATTTAAAAAGCAAATCAGTTTTAGTGTGTTTTTTCGTATTTGGCTAAGCTTTGTTTTATTGATTGTCTTGGCGTTTGGACTGGCGTTTTATTATACCCAAAAAACGTTGCGACCTTCTGCCAAACGGGTGGTGGAAGACAGTTTGGCGGACGCTTCTCGGCTGTTGGCAAGCCTTTTGGCAAGCGACATTGCTACATTGGGCGATAAACCAAATTTTGCCAATGACATTCACGAAAAGCTCAAATATGCATTTGATGACAGTCAAACGCTGTTATGGTACGACCAAAAAGACAAAAGTCAGTTTCATTTGTACATGACCGACAAAGTGGGCAAGGTGATTTATGACAGTCGTGGTGAAGCCTTGGGAGCGGATTTTAGTCGTTGGAACGATGTGTATTTGACGCTACAAGGCAAATATGGCGCCAGAAGCACCGACAAAGATGGGCATTCGGTGATGTATGTGGCAAGCCCGATGATTTATCAAGATGAGTTGGTGGGTGTGCTTTCTGTAGGTAAGCCAACATTGACGCTGTCGCCGTATTTGGACAAAAGCCGTGATGAACTGATAAAAATTATTTTGAGCATTTTGCTTTTGGTACTTGCAACGTCTGTGCTGATGGCGTGGTGGCTGCGTCATAGCATTCATTTGGTGAACTGTTATACCAAGACGCTTGCCAGTACGCCGCCACCTTATTTTTATTTGGGCAAAGAACTCAACGAGCTGACCGCCAACATCGATCAGATGAAGCATATCATAGAAAACAAAGCCTATGTAACAGAATATGTTCATACCCTAACCCATGAACTAAAGTCGCCTTTGACCGCCATCAAAGCCAGTGGGGAGTTGCTTGCCGAAGAATTGACCGCCAGTGAACGCAAGCAGTTTAGCAACATCATCGCCGAGCAGTCCGCCAAATTGACGGGGCTTGCCAATACCTTATTGACCCTTGCCAAGATAGAACAGCCCAATTTTAAATTGTCGTGTGATCATTGTGCGTTGCAGGACATTGTTGCCATTTGTCTTAATCAGCAGCTTGCCAACACCAAAAAACTTGCCAAAACCGTAGAAACCATTGCTTGTAATGTGGTGGTGTGGGCGGACACGTTTTGGCTGTCTCATGCTTTGCAAAACGTGATAGACAATGCCATTTATTATGGCGTTCACGGCATTTGTGTGGGGGCGACCGATAAAGACGATGGGGTGCATATTTATGTCATTAATGACAGCCCTGTGTTGCCTGAATACGTCTGTCAAAAAGCGTTTGAGCGTTATTTTAGTGTGGGTACGACAGGCAGCGAACATAAAGGTACGGGGCTTGGGCTAACCTTGGTGCGACAGATTATAAGTTTGCATGGCGGACAAGTCAGCTTCACACAAATTGACAAACAAACGCTAGAAACCAACTATCCTGACTGCCATTTACAAGGGGAAAACTTTGTGGTGGTAACGCTGGTTTTACCCAAGGCAAAGTGAGAATTTTTCACAAAAAAATACATAAAAATCAAATGCTTAAAAAATAACCCTTGTGCAAATCACGGGTGTGGATTGTTGGTTTTATGTTTTTTATTGTGTTATAATGCAACCATTTTTCGTCATTAGTGTATATCATTATGGCTAATATGTTGCGATATTTAGCAGGTATGTTCGGTGTTCTTGCCTTGGCGGGCTGTCAAGCAATCCATAACTGGCAACCAACCGCAGGCCCTACCAAAAAGGTCATTGAAAATCAAGTAGATACCACCGGAACAGGTCTTACCATCATTGAAATTGACAACCATATTGCTTCAGTGTCATCACAGATGACCGCCATGGGGCAGTTTTCCCAATTTCGCCATACTTCAGGTTCTGCCTTTAGTAATATCATCAATGCAGGCGACGTGGTGGACGTATCCATTTGGGAAGCGCCCCCCGCCTTGTTATTTGGTGCTGCCAGCGACATTGTGGCGCTAAGTGGCTCCAAAGAAGTCAGGCTGCCCGAACAGATGGTAGATGGCAAAGGACAAATCACCATTCCTTTTGTGGGTAAAATCATCGTTTCTGGCAAAACCCCACAGCAAGTACAAGACATGATTGTCAAAGGTTTGCACAAAAAAGCCAACAATCCCAGTGCGGTGGTGCGTATCGCCAAAAACAACAGCGCCGATGTAACCATCGTTGGGGAAGTCAATAACAGCACACGAATGCCCCTAACAGGCAAGGCAGAGCGAGTGCTAGACGCCATTGCAGCAGCAGGCGGTACCAAATACCCATCAAGCCGTGTTACCATTCAATTAAACCGTCAAGGACGCAGCATTGAAATGCCCTTTGATGCGGTGGTGGCTGATCCCCGTCAAAACATCGTCTTGCAAAAGGGCGACGTGGTGTCGGTCAGCTACCAAACCAAAAGCTATACCGTACTTGGGGCGACCGCCAAAAATGATGAGATAAACTTTGAAACCAGTGGCATTTCTTTAATGCAAGCTTTGGCACGAGCAGGCGGACTTAACGACAACCGTGCTGACGCTCGTGGGGTGTTTATTTTTCGTCAAGAATCCATCAATGTCCTAACCCCCGAACAGCGTTACGCCTTGCCCATGCAAATGCAATACAGCGCCAAAGTTCCTGTCATCTACCGCCTAAATTTAAAAGATCCCATCAACTATATCATTGCCCAAAACTTTGCCATCAAAGACAAAGATTTGATTTATGTGTCTAATGCGCCCGCTGTGGAGTTTCGTAAATTTGTAACTTTGGTAAGTCAGGCGGCATTTATTGTAAATACTGTTGATAATTTAAATGAATAGGCTTAGGGGAAAATATTTGTGAAAAAACCAAAAATAAAAAACGTCAGCCAATATTTTGATCCGTTATTTTGGCTGTGTGTGGTGCTTCCCACGGTGGTGCTGTCCATTTATTATGGGTTTATTGCGTCCGATGTTTATACGTCGGAGTCCAAATTTGTCATCAGAAGCCCAAGTCAGCAGTCTGCCACAGGCATTGGTGTGATGTTGCAAAATATCGGTTTTAGTGCGTCGTCTGATGACAGTTATTTGGTCAGGGATTATTTGTCTTCCCGAGATGCGGTACAAAATCTAAAAGACCAACTTGACATTCAAACCAAATATTCTGCAAAAACAGTAGATGTGGTCAGTCGTTTTGGTACCATTGGCGATCCCACCTTTGAAAATTTTTATGAATATTTTAATAAAAAAACCAAAGTGGTTTATGACCCTGTTTCCACCATTTCAACACTGCAAGTAGAAGCTTATACCGCCGAAGACGCTCAAAAAATCAACGAAAGTCTGCTTAAAATGAGCGAAGAAGTGGTCAATCGCATTAATAATAATGCCAAAAATGACATCTTGCTTGCTTCTGAAAAAGAAGTCAAAGACGCCCAAGAGCTGTCTGCCAAAACCGCCAACGCACTGGCTGAATATCGGGTCAAGAATGACGTATTTAACCCTGAAGGGCAGTCAGCCATTGTGCTACAAGAAATTTCCAAACTGCAAGACGCTTTGATTCAAACCGAAACTCAGCTGACCCAAGCCCGTGAGATCACCCCCGAAAACCCACAAATCAAGGCAATGGAAATTCGCATTAAAAATTTAAAAAAGAACATTGAAGAAAAGTCCAAATTGGTAACGGGTCCTTCTGACATTTCTTTAAGTAAGCGTTCGGTAGAGTATCAGCGGTTACAGCTAGAAAAAGAGCTTGCTGATAAACAGCTGGCGTCTGCCATGTCGGGCTACGAACAAGCCAAAACCGATTTTAATCAAAAGCAGTTATATTTAGAGCGTCTTGCCATGCCATCATTACCCGATGAAGCCACCAAGCCTAAACGTTTTAAAAATGTGTTGTCGGGCTTTGTGTTTGGGCTTTTGGTATGGGGTGTATTAAGACTGTTTGTGGCTGGGGTTAAAGAGCATAATGATTAGTCTCTTTGGTGGCATCAAAAGCTTTTATTACTCATTTAAAATACAGCTGCGAGTGATTTATGCGCTGTTGATGCGTGAGATCATTACTCGCTACGGACGCCATAACATTGGGTTTTTGTGGCTGTTTTTGGAGCCGATGATTTTTACGGCGCTGATTGCCATGTTTTGGCAAGTGATGCGTTCCAGTGGGGCAGGTCAAGACATTCCTATTGTGCCTTTTGCAGTGATTGGTTATTCGGTGGTGCTGTGTTGGCGTAATGCGGTGAGTCGTACCACCAAAGCCATTGCTGCCAACTCTGGGTTATTATACCATCGTAATGTGACGGTGATTGATGTGTATTTGGCTCGTGTTTATTTGGAAGTGTTTGGGGCAACGGTGTCGTTTATGGCGCTGTCGGTTGTTTTTTATTTGGTGGGACTGATGCCGGCGCCTGATGATTTTCTTTATATGGCTGTTGGCTGGTTTTTGATGATTTGGTTTGCCATTGGGTTGTCTTTTGTGATTGGGGCAATTTGTGAGATGTCGGAAATTGTCAATCGGCTATGGAGTACGTTGTCTATTATTTTGTTTCCTATTTCTGGCGTGGCATTTTTTGTACATTGGCTACCAGAACTTGCTCGTGAACCCATTTTGTACATTCCAATGGTGCATTTGACTGAAATGATTCGTCATGGTTATTATGGTGATGTGATACCAACTTATGAAAGCATTCCTTATTTGGTATGGTGTAATATGGTGCTGTCTTTTATGGGGCTGACTTTGGTCAGAAAGATTGCACAAGGATACCAGTAGGATAACCCATCAAATATTGGCTAACAATAATACACAAAGATAACAAATTACAGACACAGTTATGATAAAATTGGAAAACGTCAGCAAGTTATACCCCTTTGGTAAAGGCAAGCGAGCGGTACTAAAAGACATCAATCTGACCATTCATGATGGTGAAAAGATTGGTATTTTGGGCAGAAATGGTGCGGGCAAATCCACACTGGTGCGTATTTTGGGCGGCGCAGAAAGACCCAGTTCAGGGCGTATCATTAAGGACATGAACATTTCTTGGCCACTTGCTTTTGGTGGGGCGTTTCAAGGTAGCCTAACGGGAGCGGATAATGTGCGTTTTGTCAGTCGTGTTTATGGTGTGGATTACCGTGAAAGCCTTGCCTTTGTAGAGTCTTTTGCCGAGCTTGGCAATTATCTGTACGAGCCTGTACGGGTTTATTCATCGGGCATGCGTGCCAAACTTGCCTTTGCCATTTCTATGGCGATTGATTTTGATTGTTATTTGATTGATGAAGTCATTTCGGTGGGTGATGCTACCTTTAAAAAGAAATGCCAAGAAGAGCTTTTTGAAAAACGTGCCCATAAAGCGATGGTCATGGTATCACATGAGCTTGCCATTGTTAAAAATTACTGCGATAAAGCGGCAATTTTACGAGCAGGAGAGCTTACGGTATATGAGGATATGGAGGAGGCTTTTGAAGTTTATAAAAAATTATAATCAAATATTTTACAAATGTTTATCCAATTATTGATTTGATTGGTGAATGAATTGATTGAGACCCATTTTGTTAAATGGTTGGGTTTTATTTTCTATAAATAACCATAATTTATTTTTTTTATATTTATGATTGGAATTTTGTAAAAAAAATGTTTATAATAAAAACCGTAAATTCTGAATGGCTGAGATTGGAATATGAATAAGGTTTTAATTGTTGGGCATGACAGCTCTTACTATCAGGAGCTAGAAGGTATTTTACAAAACTGTGGCATGGTCAAAGCGCTGCCGTCCCATGCTTATCAGATGACTCCGCAAGCACTCACTGAAAAATTACTCCAAGTTGCTCAAAAAATAAAACCCACCAAACGTTCTACCCGCACCACAAAAATAAAAAGAACCACAGAGCAAGATAAAAACATTGAAAATTTAAATAGTTATGCGCCTGTCTCTCTTGCCAAAAAGTGGGACGGTTTAGCCTTTGATTTGATTTTTGCCAATGATGAACAAGAGTTTTGGGGGTGGTCGGACAGCAAAGCGATTCAACTTTTAGAATATTGGGCGAATTTTGATGAAGAAATGGCATTTGTTTTGGTTTATGACAGACCAATGAATGCCATTAAAGATTTATTAAAGTCTTCTGATGGGCAAAATATCAATCAGAATGTGATTGAAGCAAAAATTCAAGAATGGACAAATTATAATCAGGCATTATTAAATTTTTACCAAAAATTCCCAAACCGTTGTTTGTTGGTTAATGGTGGACAATCTCTTCAATCTGACAGTCATTATGTCAATGTTGTTTCAAAAAAGTTTGCTTGGTCAATCAATATTTCAGACACTAAAGTAGAAAAAGATTCACAGGTTATATTGAGTGAAAATTCATCTGATGAAACATTGATAAACTTCTTTTTGCAACAGTTATTGCAACAATATCCTGACAGTCAGCAATATTTTTCTGATATTCAAAATTTGGCTGATGTCTCTTTAACAATCTCTGGCGATTCATTAAATGAAGAAAGTGCGTTGGTGTTATTAAAGCAGGCAGTTCAACAACGTAATGCTTTAACGGATAAGACCAATGAAATTAAACAAAGTCAAAAAACATTAAAAGAAACAAACCAACGGTTTGCCCAAGAAAAGCAGCAACTTGAAAAGCAATTAAATGAGCAAAAGCAAAAAGCTCAGCAAGATATCAGTCAACAAAAAAAACAAGCTGAGCAAGCTCAATTTAAACTAAAAGAGTTGCAGGCTGAATTGCAGAAAACTCAACAAGAAAATGAATTATTAATTGTTCAATTGTATCAAGTGCAAGAAGAGCTTGAAAAATATTATTTGCAAAATCAACAAGATAAAGAAAAGTTGAAAACGGTTAGTCAAGAAATACAAACCGCTAAACAAGCAATAGAAACTCAAAAGAAACAAGTTGAGAGTTTAAGTCAAGCCAAACAAATGGCGGAGCAAACAGCAACTGAATACAAGCGGCAGGTTGAAAAACTAACCCAAGAAAAACAACAGCTTGAGAAACAGTTAAATGAGCAAAAACAAAAATACCCTGCTAATATTCAACAAGAAAATGAATTATTAATTGTTCAATTGCATCAAGTGCAAGAAGAACTTGAAAAGTATTATTTGGAGAACAAGCGCTTAAAATCAGAGAGTGACGAAGTTTCTCATCAGCTTATTAAGCCTATACATTATGGGGCGGCAGATAGAGTAAAACAGGATTTGCCGTATCGATTGGGAGCAACAATGGTTAGCCATTCAAAATCGACAAAAGATTTGGCGAAATTACCATTTGCTTTGGTGCAAGAGTATCGGGCATTTCAAAAAACTCATGTGAATCAAGAAGAGTTGCCACCAATTGAAGAGTATCAAGATGCTTATGAGGCGGAAAAGGTGAAAAAGCATTTATCTTATAAATTAGGTAAAACTTTGGTGGATAGTGTGAAGTCACCAAAGAGTATTTTGGACTTACCTGTAAAAATAGGTAAAGAGATTGTTGGGTTTAAGAAATAGAAGGTTTATTTGATTGAAATTATTCCTAGTTTGCGTTTAAATAGATTTTATAATATTCATGAAGGTGAGGTGGCTATATTGGTTGCAAATGGTCCCTCATTGAATAAAATGAATTTAGAATTTTTAAAAAAATACACAGTAATTGGTATGAATAAGATTTTTTTGGGTTTTAAGAAATTTCATTTTTACCCAAAATATTATGTGGCTATTAATGATCTTATTATTCAACAATCTCAAGATGAAATTTGTCAATTAAATTGTATAAAATTTATCAGTTCTAGAAATCACTCTTTGATTCCAGAATCTGCTTTGACTTACCATATTAATACTTGTAATCCTAAAGTACGGTTTTATAAGAATATTACACACGGTGTTAATGAGGGTTTTACTGTAACATTTGCGGCATTACAGATAGCTTATTATATGGGTTTTAAAAGAGTTGTAATTATTGGTATGGATCACAAATTCAACTATCAGGGAAAGCCTAATGAGATTGGTCATTTAATTGGCGAAGATAGCAATCATTTTTCATCATTGTATTTTGCAAATCAGTTATGGCAAAATCCCGATTTAGAAAAATCTGAATATTATTATTCTATAGCAAACCAGGTATATCAGGAAAATGGTAGAGAAATTATTGATGCGACAGTAGATGGTGCTTGTCAAGTTTTTAAGAAATGTCACTATCTCGATTTGTTTGGATGATTAAGTATGAGAATTCCTATAAAGATGTTAGGTCAGTCTGGTATTAGAATGGTGATTGATTCAATGGTAATATATATTGATCCATACTTATCACATTCTGTTGAGGAGTTAGATGCTAAAGATTTAAAACGATTAACTCCTATTGCGATTAGACCAGAAGATGTAACAGATGCTGATTGGGTATTTATTACCCATGAGCACATTGATCATTGTGATCCATATACATTGCCAAAATTGGCAAAATCATCACCTAATGCTAAGTTTTTAGGTCCTTTGGGTGTAATTCAGATATTATCAGAATGGGGCATTGAAAAGTCTCGTTTACATATAGCTTCTAAAAATTGGCAATTAATATCTGATATAATTGAAGTTAAGGCTACAATAGCGGCACATCCAACTATAGAGTGTTTTGAGAATGGAGAATGGAAATATATAGGTTTTTTAATTAAAACTAATGAAGGGGTGATTTATATTGCTGGCGATACATCAGTTTGTGATGAATTGATTGATTGTCTAAAAAACGAGAATATTCATACAGCCTTTTTGCCAGTGAATGAAATAAATTATTTTCGAAATAAACGAGGCATTATTGGTAATATGTCAGTCAGAGAAGCTTTCGAGCTCGCCTCTGAGATTAAGTGTAAGCAAGTAGTTGCTGTTCATTGGGATATGTTTAATATTAATTCGGTTTATCCTGAAGAGATTCGTTTGATACACGAAAAAATGGCATATCAATTCCATTTGTTAATTAATCCTACATCTATCTCTCTTAAAAAGCCAGCAATTAGTATTATACTGAGAACTTTGAATGAAGAAAGACATTTAGAGCAGTTGCTTCTAGGCATTGAGGAGCAAAAACTAGATAATCTTGATATTGAAGTAGTATTAATTGATTCAGGATCTGCTGATAATACATTGAATATTGCAAAAAAACATAATTGTCATATTTTACATATTACGAGAGAAGAATTTTCTTTTGGACGTTCTTTAAATCGAGCATGTAGGGCTGCAGCTGGCGATATTTTAGTTATTACAAGTGGTCATTGTGTACCAGTTAATGAACATTGGTTACAAAACCTTTGCCAGCCTATCTTGGATGGCGTTGCACAATATACTTATGGTAAGCAATTGGGCGGAGAACAAACACAGTTTAGCGAAGTGCAAGTTTTTGAAAAATATTTCACTAATCAATCAAAAATTCCGCAAGAGGGATTTTATTGTAATAATGCCAATTCTGCATTATTAAGATCGGTTTGGGAAAAATATCACTTTGATGAAACTCTAACTGGTTTAGAAGATTCAGCATTGGCTAAACAAATAGTTATCAATGGTGGAAAAGTTGCATATGTGGCCAATGCCGCAGTTTATCATCATCATTATGAATCTTGGAAACAAGTGCGTCGTCGTTTTGAGAGAGAAGCAATTGCATTACAAAAAATTATGCCTGAGGTACATGTTGGTATCTTAGATACAGCTCGATATATCTTAAGCAGTGTTTATGCTGATCTGTTAAAGGCTAAACAAGAAGGTGTTGTTTTGACACAAGCCAAAAACATTGTATTGTATCGTTACAATCAGTATATTGGTGGTTATAAAGGCAATCATCAACATAGGCAATTATCTCATCAGCAAAAGGAAAAGTACTTTTATCCTAAATGAAATGGTTGTGTTTATATTTAATATTTATAGGAATTTTAGTATGTCAGTTAATAAAAGAAAAATAGTTGCATTGTTGCCAATGAAAGCAAACAGTGTTCGAGTTAGTGGTAAAAACTTTCGTGATTTTTGTGGTAAGCCATTATTTCGTTGGATTTTGGATACATTACTTTCAGTTGAAGAAATAGATCAAATTATCATCAATACAGACGCCAGAGAAATCTTAAAAGAAAATGGCTTGGTTGAAACTAATAGAATTGTTATTAGAGATCGCAAGCCTGAGATTTGTGGAGATCATGTTTCTATGAATTTGGTATTGGAAGATGATGTTAGAAATATAAATGCAGATGTATACTTAATGACGCATACCACCAATCCCTTATTATCTGCAGAAACTATTCGTCAGGCGATTCAGCTGTATACAAAAAAAGTAGCAGAAAATGAAGCCGATTCTTTATTTACGGTAAATAAGGTGCAGACTCGCTTTTATAGAGAAGATGTATCAGCAATTAATCACGATCCAAATAATTTGATACCAACCCAAAATCTCGAGCCGTGGTATGAAGAAAATTCAAATTTGTATTTATTTTCAAGGGATAGTTTTTTAAAAACTGGTGCTCGTATTGGTGCTAAGCCAACCATGATGATTACTCCGGTCTTTGAATCTTCCGATATTGATACTCCAGACGATTGGGATATGGCTGTTATTGCGGCACAATATTTTATTGGCAAAGGTAAAATTACAGTTTAATTTAAGTGAGAAACGGATGAAAAAAGTCTTAGTAACATGCCCACCAATGTTAGGTTTGTTTGATGAATTTGTTGAACCTGCTCGCCAATTGGGGTTGGATATTATTCCTGCAAAAACAACACAAGTTTTATCTGAAGAAGAATTGATCGCATTACTCCCAGAGTATGATGGTTGGATTATTGGTGATGATCCAGCAACCAAGTCTGTATTTGCTGCTGCTAAAGATGGTCGATTGACTGCGGCCGTCAAATGGGGTATTGGTGTGGACAATGTAGATTTTGCAGCATGTAAAGAATTGGATATACCTATTACAAATACACCAAATATGTTTGGTGGGGAAGTAGCGGATGTGGCAATTGGTTTTATGTTGGGGTTGGCAAGACAAACTTTTTATATTGATAGAGAGATTAGAAACAATGTTGGTTGGCCAAAACCTGCTGGTATGAGTGTATCTGGTAAGAAGGTCGGTATTGTGGGTTTTGGTGATATTGGCTTTAATACCGCTAAGAGACTTATGGGTTTTGATGTAGAAGTCATTGCTTTTGATCCGGTGATAGAGGGTAATCGCGGGTTGGATTATGTAAGTCGAAAGTCATGGCCAGAAGGGTTAGAGGAACTGGATTTTTTAATCTTTACTTGTGCACTAACTAAAGACAATAAACATATGTTAAATAGACAAACAATCCAGATGCTTAAGCCGGGATGTAGGATTATTAATGTTGCACGTGGTCCTTTGATTGATGAAGTGGCATTGATTGAGGCTCTGCAAAATGGTCACATAGCTGCTGCGGCATTGGATGTTTTTGAAGTTGAGCCCCTGCCCAAAAAGTCTCCTTTACGAGAAATGCCTCAGTGCATATTTGGTTCGCATAATGGTTCCAATACAGTTGAAGGGGTAAAAAGAGCCAGTTTTAGTGCTTTGGAAAAATTAGCTGGGTTTTTATATGAAAGATAATTATGTAATTATAACTGGTGCTAATGGTGGTATTGGTCAGGCATTATGTAAAATTTTTTCAGAAAATGAGTATCAGGTTATAGCTCTTGATAGATATGCCTCAGCAAAAGAAAAATTGTTGTGCAAAGAGTATATTCAGATAGATTTATGTCAATTTGTAAAAGATGAAGTTTATGCTAGAAAAATTATTGTATTGATACAAGACATAATTAATGCTCATTCTTTAAACGCTGTTATTAATAATGCGGCAGTACAAATTTTGGGTGGTGTTGATACTTTAACTAGAGATAATTGGCATGAGACACTAAATGTGAATTTATTGGCACCATTCTTTTTGGTTCAAAGTTTAAGAAATGAATTAGAAAGTTCAAAAGGTTCTGTAGTTAATATAAGTAGCATTCATGCAAAGTTGACAAAGAAAGATTTTGTAGCATATGCAACTAGTAAGGCTGCTTTAAGTGGCATGACACGAGCAATGGCTGTAGATTTAGGTCCACGTATTCGAGTTAATGCTATAGAACCTGCAGCGATAGAAACTGATATGTTGAAAGCGGGGTTTGTCGATGATGCTAAATATAGGCTATTACAGGATTGCCATCCTGTTGGCAGACTTGGGCGAGTATGTGAAGTAGCAAGGCTAGCATTATTCTTGTGTGGTGATCAAACCGAGTTTGTAAGTGGTAGTTGCTTTAATCTAGATGGGGGTATCTCATCTAGATTATTTGATCCTGTTTAGTTGTTGTAGAAAAGTAGGGTGCTGCCAACATAGCATCAAATTAAATTTTTAATATTCTAATTTTGTGATTTGAAATATTTGGTTGTAGTTCTAAATTTTTATAAAAAGGATGTCGCAATATGGCAAAACCATTAGTATCTTTAATTATTCCAACTTACAATGCTGATAAGTATCTAGTTTGGACACTGGAAAGCGTCTTAGCGCAATCATTAAAAGAATTTGAATGTATCTTGGTTAATGATTGTTCTCCGGATGGATCGAAGCAAATTATTGATAATTATATTCGAAAGGACAAGCGTTTTAAGGCGATTACTCATCGGGCGAATGGTGGATTGAGTGCTGCTCGCAACTCAGGATTGAGATTTGCTAAAGGGAAATATATTGCATTCTTGGATGCAGATGACTTAATTATGCCCGATTCATTGTTAAAAAGAGCAAAGACTTTGGAGAATAGTTGCGATGATAAAGTTATTGGAACGTATGCTGGATCGGTTAGTATTCCAAACGAATGTCAAGCTCCTCCTGTGGGCAAGGAAGTAAAGCTTAAGGTTATTGATTTTATTACAGCTGGCGGTAATTGTCCATTTAATGCAAATCAACCAATGTTTAAAACTGAAATCTTTAGGAAGATTGGTGGATTTGATGAGTCTCTAAAACAGGCTGAAGATTATGATATGTGGATAAGAGTTTTAAGAAGAGGGTTTTGTATCGTCCCAACCAATGAACAATTGGTAACATATCGACAAACGCCAGGAAGCATGATTAAAAATAACCCACTTTTGCACCTTGATACTTCTTTTATGAGATATAGTAAGTGCTTTGCCACATTACCCGACAGCCAGCTTGATGATAGATTTAAGATTAATTTATCAAAAGGATTGTCTGAATATTTGCAGGAAATGAATATCGCTAATCGTGTATTGGAGTTCTCGGGAATTGCATTATCTAAAGGAGATGATCTAGATTCCATTCTTGATCGATTGTTAAAATATTTACCAAATTATTTTCAGATTATTGAGAATCATCGAGATTTTAGAAAAGAAGTTCAAAAAGGGATTAATAGATATTTTGGTCGTAATATTGATCTAAATCTAGCGGAAAATAAAAAGGTGAAAGAAAGGTTGGAAGAACTGTATGTTGCCTTTAAGATTAAGAGTTCCCAAATGCATAGTTTGCAATATCAAATGATTTCACAGAATTCATTTGATATTACTTCAGAAGCAATTGCAAGAAGTGGAATAGTTCTCAATTCGGCAGTGCAGGCTAAAATAGATGTATTATTTTTTCCTCATAAAGATTATCATGTATATACAATTTGGCTATTAAATCCATATTTAAAAAATCTAGGTGTAAATTTCCATATTGTTGACTTTTCCTGTCATTATAGAGACGAGGGTGTGAAGTTGGCTTGTGAGAAATACGACTTACCTTTTATTGGTTATAGCAATTTCTTATTGGGTAATTTCTATCCTGAGGCGATTGTGGTATTTAATGATTGGGATCCAATTTCTCGCTCAATTCTCTATGCGGCTCGCCATGCAGGAATTAAAACTATTGGAATAGTTGAAGGCATTCAGGATTATCTAGATGCTGACACTAAGCAAGATCGAAAAGCGTATCAGTCGGTTGAATATTTGTTTCTTCCGGGAGAGCATGATAAGAAATATTTCTCTACATCACCACAAACATTGTTTGTTGGAGGCATTCCAAGAATTTATGATTTGTACCATAAGCATTTTCTTGATGGCAAAAAAAACTCAAAAAAGAAAGGAAAGGTGGCATTGATTAATTCCAACTTCTCTTATGGTGTTTTGGAGGAGTGCCGAGATTCATGGTTATCTGAGGCGGTGGATGCATGTAAAAGCCAGGGATTTAAAGTTGTTGTGTCTAGACACCCTGCAGATAAAGGAGAGTTATTTAAAGACTTGGTAACTGATAAAGGATTTTACGAAGCCCTAGAAGAAAGTGATGTTTGTATTTCTAGATTTGCATCAGGAATACTTGAGAGTCTTGCAATGGGTGTGATGCCAGTTTATTTTAACCCGCACAATGAGAAGGTGGATAAGTTTAAGATTCCAGAAGGTGCTTATCCAATCGCTAATTCGACCGAAGAGTTGTGTGGGATTTTAGATCAACTGGATGAAAATTATAAATCTTGCCATCAGTATTTTGAAAGATTTTTAACTTGGCACTGTGGAAGTCTTTCAGTAGATCCTGCACAAACTTTATCTGAGCAACTGGCAAGTTTGGTTTCACTTGGTGGAAAAAAAGTGGATATGACAATTTTTGCACAAAAAATGCATGAGATTGATATGATTTCTGGCTCATTTAATAATGTTCAAGCGTTGAGAAAATATTTAAATGAAAATGCTAGCACTTTTAATCTATCGGTTAAAGCAACAAAAACTGATATTGCTGATTATGTCGAGCTTGTGCAACAGGGGAGATATAAGGAAGCTTTAAAGTTTTTAAATAAAACGGACAATCTTGATGAGAACTCAGATGCAATTCAGATTATTAAGAAGTCTATAGAATTCTTGGCAAAGCGTTAATTGGGGTTATTATGAAAATTGGATTATTTGGGAATTGTCAAGCGGCAGCAATGGGAAGAATCTTGACTGATCATTTAATAGGACATGAGATTATTGTTTTTAAGGCAGTACACACAATGTCTGAGTTTGATAAGCTTAGCATGTTGCAACAGTTGCCTTTTTTGGATGTATTGATTCATCAGCCTGTAGGGGAGGTATATTACCCAGCCTGCACGAGTGTGATTAAGCAGCATATTTCTAATACCAAAGTGAAATCAGTTGTATTTCCTGTGTTATACTTTTCGGGCTATTTTTATGATATGATCTATTTGAAAGATATAGAAGGAAAGACTGTCCGCAATTTTATTGCAGATTATCATAGTAGAATTTTCTTTTCTTCTTTTGTGTATGGAGAGGATTATAATAAGTGTTCAAAATTATATTTTGATGATAATGATTTTATTAAGCAACAAACTTTAAAGAATGCCCAATTGTCAATCAAAGAGCTTAAAAATAGAGAATCTGATTGCGATATTAAAATTGGTGATTTTTAGAAGAAAACTATAGACAAAAGAATTGCTTTTTTACCTTTAATCATCCAACAGGTCATATTCTTTACCCAGTGATAAATAAGATTTTACAGTTAATTGACCAACCATTGCTAACACCCGAAATAAAGAAAAAACACACATCTATATTGGGCGGTACATTTTGGCATGGCATGGCCAGTGTTAGTAGTGCATTAGGGACTACTTTTGCGTCGTCTGATTGTTTTTATGTGAATAGAAAGAAATATTCAATGAGAGAGTTTTATGATGTATCTATGAATTTTTATGCAAGAAATAATCGTATAGTTGAATGCAATCAGAATTTAACTATTCCAAGATATGTGTTTGATAGTCTATGAAAAAAGCCCTAATCACAGGTATCACAGGTCAAGACGGTAGCTATTTAGCGGAATTCTTACTTGAAAAAGGTTATGAAGTTCACGGCATTAAACGCCGTTCTTCATTATTTAATACTCAGCGAGTGGATCACATTTATCAAGATCCACATATTGAGCATGCTCGTTTTAAATTGCATTATGGTGATTTGACGGACACTTCAAATTTGGTGCGTATCATTTCCGAAGTTCAGCCCGATGAGATTTATAATCTAGGTGCTCAAAGCCATGTTGCGGTAAGTTTTGAATCACCAGAATATACCGCAGATGTTGATGCCATTGGTGCGTTGCGACTGCTTGAAGCCATTCGCTTTTTGGGACTTGAAAAGAAAACTAAATTTTATCAAGCTTCTACATCAGAGCTTTATGGTTTGGTACAAGAAATTCCGCAAAAAGAAACCACGCCTTTTTATCCACGTTCACCATACGCAGTAGCAAAACTGTACGCTTATTGGATTACAGTAAACTACCGTGAAGCTTATGGTATTTACGCTTGTAATGGCATTTTATTTAATCATGAATCGCCACGTCGTGGAGAAACTTTTGTTACCCGTAAAATCACTCGTGGTCTAGCCAATATCGCCCAAGGCTTAGAGTCTTGCTTGTATATGGGTAATATGGACGCACTGCGTGATTGGGGACATGCCAAAGATTATGTGCGTATGCAGTGGATGATGCTTCAGCAAGAAAAACCTGAAGACTTTGTGATTGCTACAGGTGTGCAATATAGTGTGCGTGAGTTTATTACTTGGTCTGCCAAAGAATTGGGTATTACTTTACGCTTTGAAGGCACTGGCGTTGATGAAGTGGGCATCATTGAGACAATCGAAGGCGATAATGCTCCTGCGTTAAAAGTGGGCGATGTGATTGTTAAGGTTGATGCTCGCTATTTCCGTCCTGCCGAAGTTGAAACGCTTTTGGGTGACCCAAGCCGTGCCAAAGAAAAATTAGGTTGGACACCTGAAATCACAGTACAACAAATGTGTGCTGAAATGGTGGCTGAAGACTTAAAAGTCGCTAAACGCCATGCTTTATTAAAAGAGCATGGGTATGATGTACCTGTATCTGTTGAGTAAATGCCATGAAAACAGTATTTGTTGCAGGTCATAAAGGCATGGTGGGTTCAGCGATTATTCGTGAGCTTACTAAAGACAATCATATTAAAATTATTACTTGTGATAGAAGCGAAGTGGACTTGGTTAATCAAGCACAAGTGAATGATTTTTTTGCCCAAAATAAAATTGATGAAGTTTATCTAGCAGCTGCAAAAGTAGGTGGCATTCAGGCAAATAATAGTTATCCTGCAGATTTTATTTATGAAAATCTGATGATAGAAGCCAATATTATTCATGCCGCTCATCAAAACGATATACAAAAACTGTTATTTTTGGGGTCAAGTTGCATTTATCCCAAACTTACTACTCAACCCATGCAAGAGTCAGCGTTATTAACAGGTATTTTGGAGCCGACCAATGAACCTTATGCTATTGCTAAAATTGCAGGTATTAAACTATGCGAAAGTTATCATCGCCAATATGGGCGAGATTATCGCAGTGTGATGCCAACCAATTTATATGGCGTTAATGATAATTTTCACCCAGAAAATAGTCATGTCATTCCTGCCTTATTGAGACGTTTTCACGAGGCAAAACTCAATCAATTACCTGAAGTAGTCGCTTGGGGAACAGGGTCACCTATGCGAGAGTTTTTGCACGTTGATGATATGGCACAGGCTAGTATTTTTGTCATGAATTTAGATAGAAAAATTTATGATCAACATACCCAGCCAATGCTTAGTCATATCAATGTGGGTACAGGTATAGATTGCACTATTAAGGAATTGACCGAAACCGTAGCAAAAGTGGTCGGTTATACGGGTAAAATCGTTTGGGATACAACCAAACCTGATGGTACGCCACGTAAATTAATGGATGTAAATCGCTTAAAGGCTTTGGGGTGGCAATACAGCATTGAGCTTGAACAAGGATTGATGCAGACTTATGTGTGGTTCTTAGAAAATCAAGACAGTTTTAGAAAGTAACGCTTATGTTTATTGATGATACCACATTTTGCAATATCATAAAAAATACGCCCCTAATCTCCATTGACTTGATTGTTAAGAACCATCAAGGACGAGTTTTATTAGGTAAGCGTAATAACCCACCTGCTCAACATTATTGGTTTGTACCAGGTGGGCGTATTCGTAAAAATGAAACTTTTATAGAAGCATTTTCACGATTAACCCTACAAGAGCTAGGTCAAAGTTTTTCATTAAATAATGCAAAATTTATTGCACCTTATCAGCACTTTTATACAGATAGTGTATTTGCTAATAATATTTCAACGCATTATGTGGTATTGGCTTATCAATTAACTATTGATGCGGATTTATTAGCCTTGCCATTAGAGCAACATAATAAATATCATTGGTTTGATATTGATGAATTGCTAGTTGATAAGCAAGTTCACCAGTTTACTAAAGATTATTTTTTAAACCAATAACAAGTTATAAGGATAATAAAATGCTTCAACCCATCATCATTGCAGGTGGTACAGGTAGTCGTTTATGGCCTTTATCTCGAGAATTGTTTCCTAAACAATTTCAAAAATTGCATGGTAATAAGACCATGCTTCAAGCAACCATTGAGCGTTTGCAAGGATTGGATTGTTTGCCTCCTATTGTGATTTGCAATGAAAATCATCGCTTTATTGTGGCAGAACAATTGCGTCAAATTGAACAATTAAATCATAATATTATTCTTGAACCTGTGGGTAAAAATACCGCTCCTGCCATTGCCTTGGCTTCCTTTTATACCACAAAACATGGAGAAAATCCTAATTTATTAGTTTTACCTGCTGATCATGTTATTTTAGATACACCCGCATTTCAAATTTCAATTGAGCAAGCCTTATTACATATTGAAAATAATAAATTGGTAACTTTTGGTATTGTGCCACATTCGCCAGAAACAGGGTATGGCTATATTCAATGTGGAGAACAATTGACACAAACAGGGTTTATCGTCAATCAATTTGTAGAAAAACCTGACCAACAAACGGCTCAAAGCTATTTAGATAGTGGTAATTATCTATGGAATAGTGGTATGTTTGCTTTTAAAGCCGAAAATTATTTAAAAGAATTAAAAATACATCGTCCAGATATTTATAATGTGTGCCAGCAAGCAACTGAACAATTAGATAATGACTTAGATTTTATTCGTATAAATAATAAAATCTTTGATACTTGCCCAGAAGAATCTATTGACTATGCTGTTATGGAAAAAACCGCTGATGCAGTAGTTGTACCAATGGACGCAGGGTGGAATGATGTGGGAGCATGGTCATCATTGTGGGACGTGTCTGACAAAGACCAAGATGGCAACAGTAAAAACGGTGATGTATTATGTATTGATAGTTATAATAACTATATTTTGGCGGAAACTGGCTTGGTAGCAACAGTAGGTGTGGAAGATTGTATTATTGTTCAAACTAAAGATGCTGTACTGGTAACCAATAAAGACAAAGCCCAAGATGTTAAATTATTAGTCAAACAATTACAAAAGCAAAATCGCTCTGAAACACTATTACATCGTGAAGTTTATCGCCCATGGGGTAAATACGACTCTATTGATAATGGAAGACGTTATCAGGTAAAACGTATTACAGTCAAACCCAATGAAAAATTATCGGTACAAATGCACCATCATCGTACCGAACATTGGATTGTGGTTTCGGGTACAGCAAAAGTGAGTGTTGATGGAAAAGAAAGCCTGCTGTCAGAAAATCAATCAGTTTATATTCCTTTGGGTGCGGTACACTTTTTAGAAAACCCTAGCAAAATTCCACTTGAACTTATTGAAGTACAGGTAGGAAGCTATTTAGGGGAAGATGATATTGTGCGGTTTGAAGATAGGTATGGTAGAACTTAGAGTTTTTCAATGAAAACAATAGCTTTTATTGATATGAGTGCAGGTTATAAAGGAGTCCATAATATGGGATTTTTGGATGCTTTATATACTTATATACAAGATACGGATATAAATTTTGTGGTTGCTACTCATTATGCCATTTCCAAAAATTGGCAAAATAAGCTAGAGTCAAAAAATATTGCTGTAATAAAATCATTTACTGGAAATTTTTATCAATTTTCCAATCAAAAACCAAATATTAGTCAAGTATCACCTTATATTTTTCAGTTAAGTCAGGAGTATTTGCAATCATTTAAAATATTACTGGAAAACAGACAAGAAAACATTTATCTTGTATTTCATTCAATGTCTTGGGAGCATTTACAGGCTCTCTCATTAGCAATGAGTAAGTTGCAAGACAAAAGATTGTTTTTTCATGTTTTTCTTATGTATTGGTGTGGTATTGATGAAAATCAAAATTATCAGGATATATTTTTATCTACACAATATAAAATAGCATTGGCGGGTTTATTAAAACAAAACAATGTAAAAATGTATACAAGTAACAAAGAGTATCAGAAATCTTATTTAATGCTATTGGATGGAAAAATTCCAATAAATTTACATCCATTTTTTCTCGGAGATTGGAAT
>JBHAZZ010000116.1:0-8548 GCA_041781275.1 Moraxella sp. | reverse complement strand
CTGCAGGAATACCATCACGTTGTACAGACCATTCTTGTCCGTCGCTATTTTGGTAGTTTTTGGCAATACACCAATCACGAGCCAACAAAACGCCCATTAAGTTAGATTGTGTACCGCCTGATGTAAAAACACCTGCTTGACCACTACCATAGCCTACTTTTTGGCGTAACCAGTCAATCAGCTGAACTTCCATTAATGAACCTGCTGCGCTTTGGTCCCATGAATCCATCGATTGGTTTGTGGCATTAATCAACACTTCCGCAATTTGGCTTGTAACCATGGTTGGACAATGTAAATGTGCCAATGAGTGTGGGTGATGAACTTTTAAGCTTTTATTTAAAAACAGCTCAACCAAACGCTCAAGCGATTTATGAACCCCGAAACCTTCTTTTGTTGGTTCAAAAGCAATCTGTGAACGCAGCTCTTTAATGCTGCCACCAGTGTACATTTTTTCGTTTTTTAGCCACTGGGCGACTGCTTGGGTAGCCTGTGCCATCGCTGACTCATAATCGGCGATCGATTGGCTATCATTACAAAGTAGGGCTTGTTTGTGTTTGTCAAAAGTTGCCATAACAAAATTCCAAATTGGGAAATAAAAAGAAATTTTATCATACTTTTAGTCAGATCACACAAGAAAAACCAAACCCCCAAACTGGCAATATTCAAGGATTTTCGTTACAATAGTCCGTTCTATGGATAGTGATTGTCAGGACAAAAATGTTAAAGTTAATTCTCATCGGCGTATTAGCTGGGGCATTTTTTAGTAGCACTTTTATTTTAAACGAAGTGATGGCAAGCCAAGGCGGACACTGGTTTTGGTCGGCATCTTTACGTTATCTTTTTATGTGGGTGCTACTTAGTATCATCATTGTCGCCAAAAACGGCTTTGCCACGCTGCTTGACTTGACAAAATTATTCATCACACATTGGCGTTTTTGGTGTATTGCAGGGGGCATTGGGTTTGGGCTGTTTTATGCGCCTTTGTGCTTTGGGGCAAATCACGCCCCTGCATGGGTGATTGCCGCCACTTTTCAATTTACCACCGTTGCCAGTTTGCTTGTACTGCGATTTTTTGGCGAAAAACTCACCACAAAAACCATCGCCACCAGTTTATTAATTTTTATGGGCGTGGTTTTAACCAACGTTGGTGAAGGACTACACGGCAACGCCACAAATTCGCTTGGCACGCTGCTGTTATTGGGGGCACTACCTTCTTTGCTTGCCGGATTTTGTTTTCCCATTGGTAATCAATTGGTTTGGTATGCCACACGCACCCCGTCCACACACCCGATATTGGCACGTTTGCCGCATCTGTCCACGCCACTGATGAACAGTGCGCTTAATAAGGTCTGGTTGCTCAGTGTCGGGTCGCTGCCCTTTTGGGTGGTGCTTGGGGCACTGGTCATGCCCGATATGCCAAGCATTTCACAAACCATCAATTCGCTACTGGTGGCGCTGTTTGCGGGGGTGATTGCCACATCGCTGTTTTTGTACGCACGCTCCAAAGCAGTCAATGGCACTCAAGTGGCAGGCGTTGACGCCACCCAAGCCACCGAAGTGATTTTTTCATTGCTTGGGGGCATTTTACTGCTTTCTACGCCTTTGCCGTCTTTATTAAGCTGGATTGGCATTGTGCTGGTAACGGTGGGCGTGGTACTGTTTGCGTGTATGCAGTCTTAATCAGACAACATTTAAATTTACCAAAATATCTCATCACCGCCGTCATATACCCCACCAAGCCAATTTGTACCAAATATCATTTCTTTAAAAAAAAATAAAAATTTGCCAACAATATTAAATTAAAACTTATGGGAGCGGCACTTAAATCAATCGTTAATTTATTTTTAAATGATAAAAATTTGACCCAAGTTAAAAAGCTTTGTATTCTTAAAATTTAACAAAGACAAGGTAACAACATGAAACTGGCAATTATTGGTTCTCGCACCTTTGATGATTATGACACGGTAGTAACCACCGTCAAGGCACTTTTTGAGCAAGTGGCAGATGATGAAAAACCAAGCACCATCATTAGCGGTGAAGCAAAGGGCGCAGACACATTGGCGGAGCATTACGCCAAAGAGCATGGTTTGGAATTATGGGTGTTTAAACCCGATTATCAACAATATGCTCGCAGCGCAGCTCATGTTCGCAACCGCCTAATTGTGGACAATGCTGATATGGTGCTTGCCTTTTGGAATGGCAAATCCACAGGAACAAAATACACCATGGATTACGCCAAACGACAAGGCAAACCCGTTAAGATGATAAGTGTTGAGTAGATAGTTACTCCATTTTATGAGCTTATGAATTGATTTCAAATTTTTATTTTCTTTAATCCATATTTAGCACGAATTGCCATAGAACGTTCAATAATTTCTTTAAAATCAGACATATTTTTTCCTTATCATAAAAAAATGGTGAAAATCAAAGACTTTCACCATTTATGATTGACAATTTAATTAGCCACGCACAGCTTGCAGGGCTTCACCTACCGCCTTTTTAAAGCGGCTGATGACTTCATTACATTCGTCTTGGGTGATGGTGATTGGGCATAACAGACGCACCACTGTGCCACCACGACCGCCACGCTCCAAGAGTAACTTGTTGTTAAAACAAGCTTTTTGAATGGCAGCCGCCAATTCGCCATCGGCAGGATATGACCCCATGTGGTCAGCAGCTTTACGCTCGTCCACAATCTCAATGCCCGTCATCAACCCACGCCCACGCACGTGTCCGATACAAGGATATTCTTGAGCGACTTTTTTAAGTTCGCCACGCAAAAATTCGCCTTGAATGCGTGAATTTTCCGCCAAATTATTTTTGCTGATTTCTTCTAGGACGTTGTAGCCTGCCGCCATGGCAAGTTGGTTACCACGGAATGTGCCTGTGTGTCCTGCAGGCGCCCAAGCGTCAAACTTTTTGTTGATGGCAAGCACACACAAAGGCAAACCGCCACCCACCGCTTTACTCATCACTACCACATCGGGCACGATTTCGGCGTGTTCAAAGGCAAACATCTTGCCAGAACGTGCAAAGCCTGCTTGTACTTCATCTAGGATAAGTACGATGTCGTGTTTGGCAGTGACTTCACGGATTTTTTGTAGCCATTTTTTAGGGGCAGGCACCACACCACCTTCGCCTTGAATGGCTTCCAAGATGACCGCAGCAGGTTTGACCACCCCACTTTCAACGTCTTCAATAAAGTTTTCAAAATAATACGTTAAAGCGTCCACCCCAGCGTCGCCACCCAATCCAAGTGGGCAACGGTATTCGTGCGGATAAGGCATAAACTGTACGCCCGCCATCAAATTACCCACTTTTTCTTTGGCGGATAAATTGCCCGTCATGGCAAGTGAGCCGTGCGTCATGCCATGATAACCACCGCTGAATGAAATGACATTGTCCCGACCTGTGTAGGTTTTGGCAAGTTTGATGGCAGCTTCTGTGCCGTCTGCGCCTGTTGGCCCACAAAATTGCAACACAAAATCTTTGGGGAAAAACGACAGCAGTTTTTCAGTAAATGCGTCTTTGATGGGCGTGGTGATGTCTAGAGTATGCAAGGGCAAACCGCTTTCTAGTACGTCTTTGATGGCGTTAATCGTAGCGGGGTGATTATGACCTAGGGCAAGCGTACCTGCACCTGCTAGACAGTCAAGGTATTCGTTGCCTTCCACATCAGTTACCCAACAGCCTTGGGCTTTGGCAATGGCTAGGGGAAGTTTACGGGGGTAACTACGAACATTTGACTCCATTTGGTTTTGGCGGGTCAAATAGTATTCGTTGGAAGTTTGGGTGGGTGTAACAGGAGTAACGCTCATATCAATTACCATCTTGAAATAAGGTTGAAAGAAAAAACCTACAAAACCCAAACCCAAATACAAGACTTAAATTTTGGGTTTATTAAGGTTCGGCGATATGGTTTATGACGCTGATAATAAAAGAAAACGCCCACAAACCAAAATTTAACAAGAGTAAATCATCTTCCTTACTACTTATATGTGCGTAAGTTTTGATAATTCAACCGCTTGTACGGCAATTGTTTTTTGATTGAAAAAAATCTTTTCCCAAATTCAAAAAGCGGGCAATTATACCATAAAAAGCCCCCTTGTCCATGATTTTATTTATCTAGCGGCAAGAAAAACAGACAAAAAAATACCGCCATCATTTGACAGCGGTATTTATCAAACACAAGCTTAGCTTAACTGTGCCACGTTAATTTTGTCAGATTTTTCGGTGTAATCCGCCATTTGGTCAAAGTTAAGGTAGTTATAAACTTCTGCTTCCATGGTTTGCAGTTTGCCTGCATAGCTCATGTACTCTTCAACCGTAGGTAGCTTACCAAGTACCGACGCTACAGACGCAAGTTCAGCAGACGCAAGATATACGTTTGCACCTTGACCTAGACGGTTCGGGAAGTTACGGGTAGAAGTAGAAACAGCGGTAGAGTTTGGCGCAATGCGTGCTTGGTTACCCATACACAATGAACAGCCAGGCATTTCGGTGCGTGCCCCTGCTTGTGCGTAGGTGTTATAGTAACCTTCGTCCATCAATTGACGCTCGTCCATTTTGGTGGGTGGCGCAATCCATAGGCGAGTAGATAGGCTACCTGCGGGCACTTCAGAAAGCAATTTACCTGCAGCACGGAAATGACCGATGTTGGTCATACATGAACCGATAAACACTTCGTCAATCTTGTCGCCTGCAACTTCTGAAAGCAGTTTGGCGTCGTCTGGATCGTTAGGGCAGCATAGGATTGGCTCTTTGATTTCAGACAAATCAATCTCATACACTTTGGCGTATTCGGCGTCTTCGTCCGCTTTTAGTAGGCTTGGGTTGTCTAGCCATTTTTGCATATTTTCAGCACGGCGGGCAAGGGTGCGAGCGTCGCCATAACCTTCGGCAATCATCCATTTTAGCATGACGATGTTAGAACGTAGGTATTCTGCCACTTTTTCTTCAGAAACGGTGATGGCACAGCCTGCTGCGCTGCGTTCTGCCGATGCGTCAGACAATTCAAAAGCTTGCTCAACGGTCAAGTCGTTTTCCATTTCGGTCAAGTCAATCTCAAGGATGCGACCTGAGAAAATGTTTTTCTTACCCTTCTTCTCAACGGTCAAATCGCCTTCTTTGATGGCATAGTAAGGAATGGCGTGTACCAAATCACGCAATGTGATACCAGGCTGCATTTTGCCTTTAAACTTCACAAGCACAGACTCAGGCATATCAAGGGGCATAACACCAGTTGCCGCAGCAAACGCCACAAGACCAGAACCTGCCGGGAACGAAATACCAATTGGGAAACGAGTGTGTGAGTCGCCACCAGTACCTACAGTGTCAGGCAGTAGCATACGGTTTAACCATGAGTGAATCACGCCATCGCCTGGGCGAAGCGACACGCCACCACGGTTCATGATAAAGTCTGGCAAGGTGTGATGAGTAACCACGTCAATGGGCTTAGGATAAGCAGCGGTATGACAGAAAGACTGCATGACTAGGTCAGCCGAGAAGCCAAGACACGCCAAATCTTTAAGTTCATCACGGGTCATTGGGCCTGTGGTGTCTTGAGAACCAACGGTAGTCATCTTAGGTTCACAGTAGGTACCAGGGCGAATGCCTTGACCTTCTGGCAAGCCACAAGCACGACCAACCATTTTTTGCGCCAAAGTAAAGCCTTTGCCTGTGTCGGCAGGTTGCTCTGGAGCACGGAACAAGGTAGAAGGCTCAAGACCTAAAGCTTCACGAGCTTTACCTGTTAGGCTGCGACCAATGATTAGGTTGATACGACCACCGGCACGCACTTCATCTAGCAGTACAGGGGTTTTCAAGGGAGATTCGGCAATTTGCTCGCCATCTTTAAAGGCGGTAACAACGGCAGTTTCGTGGTTGATTTTTAGCACCACTTCATCGCCCATGTTCATGTTGGTAACGTCAATTTCAACAGGCAACGCACCAGCGTCTTCCATGGTGTTAAAGAAAATTGGGGCAATCTTACCGCCCAAACATACGCCACCGTCTTTTTTGTTTGGAATGTGGGGGATTTCATCACCAAAGAACCAAAGCACAGAGTTGGTCGCTGATTTACGGCTAGAACCTGTACCCACAACATCACCAACATAAGCCACTTGGTTGCCTTTGGCGATAAGTTCTTTGATTTGGCTAAGTGGGCCAACTTCGCCTGCTTTTTCGGGGTTAATGCCATCACGGGCATTTTTTAGCATGGCATTGGCGTGTAGTGGAATGTCAGGACGGCTCCATGCGTCTTGGGCAGGTGATAGGTCGTCTGTGTTGGTTTCGCCAGTTACTTTAAAGACGGTGATTTTGATTTCTTCGGGTACGTCAGGACGAGATGTGAACCACTCGGCTGCCGCCCAAGATTCAAGTACGGCTTTGGCGTTGGCATTGCCTGCTTTGGCTTTTTCTTCGACATCATGGAACGCATCAAATACCAGTAGCGTTTTTTTCAGTGCGTCGGCAGCCAAACCACCCAATTCAGCGTTGTCCAACAGCTCAATCAAAGGCGCAACGTTATAACCACCCAACATCGTACCTAGTAGATAAACCGCACGCTCTTTGCTGACCAGCGGAGAAACGGCTTCGCCTTTGGCAACGGCATTTAAAAAGGCAGCTTTAACATAAGCGGCTTGGTCAACCCCTGCTGGCACACGATTTTCAAGCAAATCAACCAAATACGCTTCTTCGCCTGCTGGCGGGTTCTTTAAAAGTTCAACCAACTGCGCGGTTTGTTGATCGGTCAATGGCTGTGGGGGTACGCCCAAGGCAGCACGCTCATCAACGTGCTTACGGTATTCTACTAACATATCTGACATAAATATCTCCATTTTGTGTGTTTCATTGGTGCTTGATAATTATTATCAAAAAACAATGATTATCAAGTGCCTAGACGTTAATTCTACAGGCATAATGCCCAAAACATCGCCTTCTTTATGATAACGTAAAATTAACATAAATTCAAAAAATCTTGTCCCATAGCGAGTATTTAGTTGGGAAATAATAGGATTTCCCACATTCTAATTTAAAATTATTCTACACCTATCTATCGTTCCTTTATCAATTCCCTTAGGTAAGGATTCTAATGTAAATGCAAACTTTGTTGTCTTAAAAACAACTACCCAAACATACTTACCTATCGCCCATTCACCTTTATTCCTATTTCCATTATAAGATTGCACATCACAAGATCTTCCTAGTGAAATATCGCTTCCACCCTTAGAATCATGATTTAATAGCACTCCATGCTCATTAATAATAGCCTTACCGTCATATTCTAGGGCTTGCAATCCCTGATAGCTATCTTGTTCATTTAAGTACTCTTTTAATCTTGAAGATGGAAAAGTATCGCTACTTACTAATGAATCTCTTACTTCATCACTCTCTTGAGATGTTGAGGGCTGTAAAAAACCTAACAGAGCAACCAACACAGCACCCGAGATGCCTCCAAAAAGTCTCAACGTCCAACTCTCACCAAACCACTCCTCAATGCTATTAAATGTACTTCCCAGAAAATTTGTTATAAGCGATCCAAAAACAGCACCTAACAATATTTTAAATAATCCCACAAACAAGGCACCCATAACCAACCCCTATGCCTTTGCCTGACATGCAGACATCACTTGCGCTGAAAATTTTGGTCTACTATCATAAGAATACCCAACAACTCCTTCTGGTAAAATAACCAACCAGCCATTATTACTCCATCTCCAATAACCCGCCTGCTGTAGATGTGTTTGAACTGTGCAATCGCTTTTTACACTAAACACAAACCCATCATCACTGTAGGTAATAGTAGACTTACTAGCATCAATCACCGATGCAGAAGCTGTTACTGGACTTGATAAAAATATCGATATCATGTAATAAGCCCCCTCTTCGGCTACAAAAGCTGCTATCCCATCCATACCACCTTTCGCCATTTTTTTGGACAAGCGCTTGACAAAATCTTCAGAGACTCCTTCTTTGATCCCTTCTTTAAACATTCTTTCATAAGTCATCAAGCGACTCGGCGAAGAATTAGTGTCTCTTTTAGTGCAAGCCGACACCAAAATGGACATCATAACAATAAGAACCAAACTTACTCTTACAGACATACAACCCCACAAAAATACCGTTTATCTGATAATAACATTACTCTATCGTTAGAATTGTATAATTTTTGTAAATTGGGAGGTATATAATGAAAAAATACCAAAAAGAAAAACCCCAAAACCGTTAAGTTTTGGAGTTTTCAAATATGGAGCTCTTGGCGAGAATTGAACTCGCGACCTCTCCCTTACCAAGGGAGTGCTCTACCCCTGAGCTACAAGAGCGAAACTGTAAATATGGAGCGGGTGGCGGGAATCGAACCCGCACCATCAGCTTGGAAGGCTGAGGTTCTACCACTAAACTACACCCGCTTGGGGTTTGATGGGTAGGAAATAATGGTGGTGGGGGAAGGATTCGAACCTTCGAAGCTTTCGCGACAGAGTTACAGTCTGTTGGGTTTGACCGCACCCCAACCCCACCGAAATTAAAAAGGCAATCAAATTGCCTT
>JBHAZZ010000115.1:0-4968 GCA_041781275.1 Moraxella sp. | reverse complement strand
TCCATTTTAAGAGAAGTGGAAAAAATCCGTGATACCGCACCAAATTTTACCGGCATTATTTCTGACCTTGGGGGGCCAACGGCGAATATGTATCGCTTGCACTGCAAAGACCCTGAAATTGAGAAAAATTGCCGTAAACCGTCATGTGTTTACCCAGGGGTGTGTCAAAATCTACATACTGACCATGCTCCACTCACACAGCTTTATCGTAAAGCTCGTGCCATCAAAGGCATTAAAAAGATTTTGATTGGTTCAGGATTGCGTTATGATTTGGCGGTGTTAAATCCTGAATATGTTAAAGAATTAGTAACGCATCATGTAGGCGGATATCTAAAAATTGCACCAGAGCATACTGAAAACTCACCTTTATCTAAAATGATGAAACCAGGGATTGGTACTTATGACCGCTTTAAACAGATGTTTGACCGTTTTAGTAAAGAAGCAGGTAAAGAGCAATATTTGATTCCTTATTTTATCGCTGCTCACCCCGGAACCAGTGATTATGATATGATGAATTTGGCAATTTGGCTGAAGAAAAATGGTTTCCGTGCTGACCAAGTACAAACCTTTTATCCAAGCCCAATGGCAAGTGCAACGACCATGTATTATTCAGGGAAAAATCCATTAGCAAAAGTATCTCGCACCAGTGAAGATGTGGATATCGTCAAAGGTGAGAAACGTCGCCGTTTACATAAAGCCTTTTTGCGTTACCATGACCCCAATAATTGGGAGTTGTTACGAGTAGCCTTAAAAGAAATGGGCAGAAGTGATTTAATTGGTAATAGTAAACAGCATTTGATTCCGACTTATCAGCCTGCAGGTACGGGTAGTTATCAATCAGCTCGCAAAAAGAACTCTACTACCGATGGTGATAGCGTCAAACGCACCCAAAAACAAACCAAATCAAACCGTCAGTCATCCAATCAACCACCTAGGGGGCGAGTACTGACACAGCATACAGGATTGCCACCCCGTAAAACTGGCGAAAACCGCCGTAAAGGCAAATAATTTATCAAAACCAATTATCATCAAACCAGCGGAGAAATCCATGAAACTTCCCATCGCCATCGCCCTAGGCTGTCTTTTGACCGCTTGTGTCAGCAGTCAAACACCTAATCATCCCGCCAAAAGTCATGCCACCAAGCCGATACCAACCCAAGGTTTTCGCTTTAGCGATGCGGAAAATTTTGACATCGCCAATGAAAATAAACTGGCTTGGCGTGTGTTTTATGATAAGCCGTCCACAGGTGTTGATGCGGCGTGGTTTGATGCGGTCAAGCGTGGCGATTTACCAACAGTCAAATACATGGTAGAACACGGTCAAAACATTGAAGCCAAAGACGTGGGCAGCCTTGAGCAGACAGCGTTGGGCTGGGCAGCATTTATCGGCTATGAAGACATGGTAGATTACTTAATCGCCCAAGGCGCTGACCTATACGCCACCGACACAGGCGATGTGTATAACGTCATGAAATCGGCAGTGCTAGGCAAAAACACCAACATCGTCAAAAAAGTCCACCAAAAACTAAATGCCAAAAAGCCCGTGGATCTCAACGATCAAAAAATTGAAAGCGATGGCGAAACCTTAGTAATGGTCGCTGCCAGCAATAACCGCCTTGACACGGTCAAATATTTGGCAGCCCAAGGAGCAAACCTAAATTTGGTCGCCACCACCGATGACCCCACCTTATTTTCCTACAACCAATCTGCCTATTCTTATGCGTGCACTCGTGGTCATAAAGACATGCAAAAGCTTTTGGCAAGTCTTGGGGCAATCAACCATCGCACAGGTAAAGCAAGCTGTGAATAGCCGTGAATAATCAAGTCCACCTAAGAAACCCAGCCTTAACACTGGGTTTTTTTATTTAAAAAAAATTTCATGCTTCAGCTTGGCTTAAGATTGGGCGCTTATACTATGCTTACACCAACCAACTGGTGCAACAAACTTAAGGAACTTACATGAAACTGTTAAAAATCACCGCCCTACTTGCCATCGCCATCAGCAGCGCAAGCGCTTTTGCAGGTGCAACTTGCCCAAGCTACCCACAAAATGAGCGCATTGACCAACAAGCTTTTGAACAAGCACTGACCAAAAAAGGCTTTATGGTGAAAAAATTCAAAGTCAGCGACAACTGTTATGAACTGTATGGCAAAAGCCCAAAAGGCAAAAAAGTTGAGATGTATTTTGACATGAAAACTGGCGAAATCATCAAAAGCGAAATTGAATAAGCCATAACCTACCCAACAGCTCCAGACAGTAAATGCCCCACTCACCGTTTACTGTCTGTTTTTTCAAGGAATGCCCCATGACTTATGTTCAGCGCTGGCTGCTTGCCATTTCGTTATTTATCACTTTGCTATTGATTGGGGTGCTTGCCAGTTTTGTTTTGACACCCCGCACCAACGCCCAGCCTGCGGCGGTTACTGTCCAAACCGCCACAACTCCCACCATCAGCCAAAGCAGCAACCTTTTAAGTGAAGCAGATGTTACCCAAAAAGTCGCCCAACTGCTGCCCGCCCAGTCCATTGAGCAGTTACAAAAGGTCAATTATCAAGGGGTGCTGGCTTATGAAATCACCACACAAGCCAATCAGCTTTACGTTGATAGGGCAACAGGCAACGTACTGGCTTTGACCAATCGTGCGCCACAAGGACTGACAACCGCCCAATACACTTATCAAGGCGACGGCGACCACGATGAAGGCGAAGGGGAAGAAGACGATGACTAATTTATCAAAATTAAAAGTGGTGATGATGCTTAATTGTCTGCTTGTGCTTTTGATTGCTTTTGTGGGGTTTTTTGGCACTCGCTCTGCCACAACCCAAAGCACGCCTGCCATCGCTCAAACGGCTGTTTTACCTACAGCCATGCAGCCCATACAAAATGCCACCAACAACCTAGATGGACTGCCCTATGTCAGCGCAAGTAGCCTAAACGCTCGTGCTCAGCAATCGGCGATGATATACGCCAGCGCAGCTCAGCCCATAGTGCAAGCTCGCTCATCTCGTTAATGGTCAAAAATTAAAAAAAAGGTTTAAAAAAACATCATGTTATCTGTCAAATTTTTTGCCACGGGCTGTCAAATGCTTGCCACAAGCCACAAAGACAGCCATGAAATACGTCATGCTTTGAAGGCTCTGGCTAGTGAAATGGCGGACGCTGAAGCCACATATAGCCGTTTTATTGATGACAGCGAACTGATGATATTAAATCGCCAACGCACCATGACGGTTTCTAAACGCTTATTGCAAATGCTGCAACACGCCTTGGCGATGGCGCACTTTACCCAAGGGCTGATTAGCCCAAACATCTATCATGCGCTGTCATCTTTGGGCTACCAAAAAAGCTTTTATGACATCATGACAGCTTCCCCTTTTGGTTTTGACACAGACACACAAACACCCATCGGCAATGCCACCCATCAAGACATTATCCTAAATACCACCACCTGTAGCGTCAGCTTACCTGACGGTGTTTATTTGGATTTGGGGGGATTTGCCAAAGTGTTAAGCGCCACCCAAGCCGCCCAGCGTTTTTATGAGCGTACAGGCACAGGCGTGCTGCTTGATGCAGGTGGCGATATCATCATCAAAGACGACAACAAAGCCAACCCTTGGACAATACATCTGCCCACCGCCGATGACATTGGTCGGCATTTGCCCCATCATGCCATCACGCCCTGCCCTACACTGCCACAAAGCACCCACCTAAAACGCACCTTATCTGGCTTGGGCTGGGTACAAATTTATAAACACCCTGCCCCCATCAGCCTTGAACAAAGCAGCATTTTATCCACGTCAGGCATTGATTATCGGCATTGGCAGGTGTTGGGGAAATTTTGTCATCATCTGATTCACCCCACACAGCAACAAAGCCCCATCACCGACATTGTCAATGCCAGCGTCCTAATTCACCCCCAAAAGCCCACTTGGCTACCTCCTAAGGCATGGACTGATTTGTCCACACAAGACGAACACAGCGCCAATTTGGCACAAAGTATCAGCAAATTATGCTGTCTGCTTGGCACAAAAGACAGTCTTGACTGGCTACATCGGCACGCTTTGGATACCCTTGGGCTGTCGTGGATTGTACGCACCCCTACAGGTTATGAACATTGGCTCAATCCCACCATGCAGCGCCATCTTGAAAAATATGCACCGTCCCATCAGCACACCCACACCTTATCTTTGGCACATCAGGGGGTTTTATGAATACTTCTAGTTCCACCCAAATCGTCTCATCAAGCAGCTTAGCACCCAAAGCGCTTATCATTACCATCATTTTACTTGTGGTGATACTTGGCTGGCTTTTATTTTGGGTAACAGGAGAAACCATACCACTGTCGGCATTTGTTCGTCAGTCGTTTAGCGCCAATTCGCAAATCGCTTGGCAATACTCACGGGTGCTTGGCGTGGTGGCGTATGTGCTGTTTTGGCTGTCGGTGATGACAGGATTGATGATAGGCAGCAAAAATGCCAATACATGGTTTGCTCGGGGTACGGCGCTGTCTTGGCACCAGTTTTTTAGCAGCACAGCACTTGGGGTGGCGGGCATTCATGCAGGCGTGCTGTATTTTGACAATTATTTAAGCCCAAGCGTCTATGAACTCATGGTGCCATTTGCACTTCAAGGCTTGACGGGGGCTAAACAAATCTTTGTGGGCGTGGGGCAGTTGGCGCTGTATTTGTCGCTGGTGATTGTGATAGGCTATTCTGCCAAACGCTTGATTCCACAAAATATTTGGCGTTATTTGCACGCTTTTGCCTTATTGTCTTATGTGGGCATGGTTGTGCATGGGGTGTATGCAGGGACGGACAGTCAAAGCATTTGGCTTGGGTGGCTGTATTTTTTTAGTAATGCCATTCTTGCGGTGGTGCTGATTTATCGGCTACTACAAATCAAAGACAAATGATTAAACCATCACCACAAGTCCCATTACAATGACCGCAGGTACCGTTTGGAAAAAG
>JBHAZZ010000114.1:0-10172 GCA_041781275.1 Moraxella sp. | reverse complement strand
GCTTATGTGGCGGTGGGCGACGCAGAAGGTGTGATTCATATTTTAAACAGCCAAGGCAACATTGTGGGGCGTTATCAAGGCAAAGAAAAAATCACCAGTTTGTATGTGAGTAATGGTCGTTTGTACGCCCAAACCGCCGACGACAAAGTCGTGATTTGGCAGATTAATGGCTGAATCATGTTTGGTATGACAGCCAATCATCACGTTATTTGTACTGACAAACATCAAAGTCTGATGGTTTGATGTCAATGTTTGTCATGCTAAAGCGTGTCTATGGTTGGCACGCTTTATTTTTTAGGACTTAAGAGTATCCACCAAATATTATGAATTTAAAACCTGTTATTGCCTTAATTGGTCGCCCAAACGTGGGCAAATCTACTTTATTTAATCAATTAACCAAGTCCCGTCAAGCACTGGTGGCGGATTTGTCAGGATTGACCCGAGATCGTCAATATGGCGACGTGTATTTTGAAAACAAATCCTTTGTGGTGATTGACACAGGGGGTATTGGGGAAGCTGATGACGGCACGGGCAACATTGATGACTACATGGCAAGCCAGTCGTACACCGCCATTCATGAAGCCGATCGGGTGATTTTTGTTACCGACGCCAGAGCGGGCGTAACCCCTGCTGATGAAGAAATTGCCAAGTTTTTGCACAGCCTTGGCAAAACAGTGTATTTGGTCGCCAACAAAACCGATGGCGTGCATGAAGCGGCTGTGGGGGAGTTCTTCTCTTTGGGGCTTGGCGAGCCACACCCTTTGGCAGCAAGTCATGGCAAAGGTGTAACCAATTTGCTTGAAATCATCACCGCCGATATGTCAGAAGATGTCCAAGAAACCCAAGACAGCGATGGGCTTAAGCTTGCCATCATCGGCAGACCCAATGTCGGTAAATCCACACTGGTCAATCGCTTGCTCGGTGAAGAGCGGGTGGTGGTGTTTGATATGCCAGGGACGACCAGAGACAGCATTTATATTCCTTTTGAGCGAGAAGGGCGTACTTATACGCTCATTGATACCGCCGGTGTGCGTCGTCGTGGTCGCATTGATGAAAAAGTAGAAAAATTTAGCGTTATCAAAACCTTACAAGCCATCAAAGACGCCAACGTGGTCGTGGTGGTGATTGACGCTCATGAAGGCGTGGTTGATCAAGACTTGCATATGCTGGGTTATGCCCTAGAAGCTGGGCGAGCGATCGTCATTGCTATCAATAAGTGGGACAATCTAAACGATGATCACAAAAAACAGCTCAAAGCCGAGATTGACAGACGTTTTCATTTTGTGCCGTGGGTAAAAATTCATTTGATTTCCGCCCTTTATGGCAATGGCGTGGGCAATTTGTACCCATCTATCCATAAGGCGTATGACGCTGCCATGTTTAAGGTTTCTACCAGTCGTTTGACGCAAATTTTGCAAGATGCGGTAGAAAACCATCAGCCGCCGATGGTTGGGGGTCGCCGTATCAAACTGCGTTATGCGCATTTGGGCGGTCATAATCCGCCTGTCATCGTCATTCATGGCAACCAAACGTCCGCTTTGCCAAAGAGTTATCAGCGATACCTAGAAAACATTTACCGAGAAGTGTTTGCGCTAGAAGGCACACCTTTGCACGTGGAATTTAAACAAAACGATAACCCCTACAAAGACAAAAAAAATCCCGTCATCAAAAACAAAGCCAAAAAAATGCGTGAGAAAAAACGCATTGCCCAGTTTAAAAGACGTGAAAAAAAGCGTTAATCTGTGGATTATGATGGTCAAACAGCAACATAAAAACAGTCTGTTTGATCGGATTAATTTTTGGGTTATTAAAAACAATTAAAAAACACTTGACATTTTTGTTAAGTGTTTTTATTATATGTCCAATATTGATTGGCGGTATTTTTTAATACTTTTCTTTAACCATTAGCTAAAAGGAGTAAAACCATGTTTGTTTCTTTACAACTTAATCTTGTTAAAACACGGGCAAAGCGTTTGGCTAATGGGTTTGTGTCTTTAAACAGTAAGTAATTGATAAATTAGAAATTATCCATATCAATACTTGCGTGTTTAACCTTCCTATTGATAAGCGGTGTTGCTTGGTGCGACACCGTTTTTTTTGTCCAAAAATTTTAACATCTTAATATCAATCTTTTAGGCAATATTTGTACATTTAGGTACTGATATAATATTGTTTTGGGGTTTTATTGTCTTTAATTTACCAAAATGTATTGATGATTTTGGTATGGGGGCGTATTGTCTTTAAATAATAAAACTTCCGTTGTTTGGAAATAAAAATATGAGCATTCAATTAATTTTAAATGAAAATGGCAAAAATGGCGTACCTGTTAAAATCTATACCACCGATGTAGAACAGCAAGCCTTAAATCAGCTTTATGCCATGAGCCAATTAAAGTTCATTCATTCGCACATCGCTGTCATGCCCGACGTACACGCAGGTAAGGGGGCGACCGTGGGTAGCGTGATTCCCACCAAATCTGCCATCATTCCATCGGCGGTCGGGGTAGATATTGGCTGCGGCATGAACGCCCTTAGACTGTCCATCAAGGCAAATCAGCTGCCTGACAGCCTAAAACCTGCTAGGCTTGCCATTGAAAAGCACGTCCCTGTGGGGTTTGAAAAACACAAGCAAATCATGGCAAAAATGAGCACGCTTGATCCCTTAGCCATTCGTCTAAAAAAAATTACCGATAAGCACAAAGGCTTGCTAAAAATGCTCAATAATTTTGATCGCACTTGGGCAAAACAGCTTGGCACGCTGGGCGGTGGCAATCATTTTATTGAGCTTTGTATTGACGAAAATCAAGACGTGTGGATCATGCTGCATTCGGGCAGTCGGGGCATTGGTTCGTGCATTGGCGAATATTTCATCAGTCTTGCCAAAAAAGAAAACGAGACCCGTTTGGGCTACATTCCTGACCGTGAGCTGTCGTATTTTGCCGAAGGGTCGGCGTATTTTGATGACTATATAGAAGCGGTGGGCTGGGCGCAAGATTATGCGATGGAAAACCGCCGTGAGATGATGCGACTTATCATCAAGGCGCTTGGTCATAAAGACGCACAGTTTCCCCGCTTTACCATCACCAAAGAAGCCATCAACTGCCATCATAATTATGTCAGTGAAGAGACGCATTTTGGGGAGACGGTGTACGTTACTCGTAAAGGTGCCATCAGTGCTTATCAAGGCGAACTTGGTATTATCCCCGGTTCTATGGGGGCGAAGTCTTATATCGTGCGTGGGCTTGGCAATCACCAAAGTTTTTGTTCTTGCTCGCATGGGGCAGGGCGGGCGATGAGTCGTGGCAAGGCGGTAAGGGTGTTTAATACGGCGGATTTGGTGGCACAAACCCAAGGCATTGAATGCCGTAAAGACAAAGGCGTGCTGGACGAAATTCCGCAGGCGTACAAAGACATTGACACCGTGATGGAAAATCAAAAAGATTTGGTAGAAGTGGTACACACGCTCAAACAAGTGATGTGCATTAAAGGTTAGGAAAAAATAAAATGAGCTTAAAACATCTTTTAAAGCAAGAAAAATCCTTGCAAACAATCAAACTTAAAAATCGCAATCTGTCAGCGCTTAGCCCTTTATTAAAAAAGGGTGGCGTACATGACAAAGACAACCCCAAAACCCATCACAAACGAGAGCGTAAAGCCATGAAACTATCGCTACAAAAACAGCGGTGGCAAACTTAAGCAAATCGGGTGTGGTACTTGGGATTATTGGTGATATTTTTCATCTTCAATGGGCTTTAAATTTTGTCTAAGATGTGCTTAAATAAAGCTTTTTTGGATAAATCATACATCAAATTTGGCGTGCATTAAGGACAGTTATGATACGTTTACAGGATATGTTTAAAATTGGCATTGGGCCATCAAGTTCGCACACGGTAGGGCCGATGGTGGCGGCAGGTCGCTTTTTGGCGTTATTAGCCCCCAAGCTTTTACAGGTACAAAAAATTCATGTGCAGCTTTATGGGTCGCTGTCTGCCACGGGCAAAGGTCATGCCACCGACACGGCGGTGCTGCTTGGACTGCTTGGTCATACCCCAGAAGGCATTGACAGCACGCTGACCGAAGCCTACCTTAAGCCAATTTTTGAGCAAAAATCACTGTGCTTAGCAAATGCACATACCATTGCTTTTGATGTCAATCAAGACATCGGCTTTGATAATACGTGCCTGCCTTATCACCCCAATGCCTTGCAGCTTACGGCATATTTTGCTGATGGTCAGACTTTGAGCCAGACTTATTATTCGGTGGGCGGGGGCTTTGTGTTGGCGCACGATGAAATTGACAAACCCCTTGAAAATAAAGACCAAACCGACGATCCGCCTTATCCTTTTGACAGTGCCGATGTGCTGCTAGAAATTTGTCAAAAAACCCATTTAAGTATCAGTCAGATCATGCTTGCCAACGAGTGTCATTATGACGATGAAACGGCGGTCAAGGGTTATGCTCATCGGGTGTGGCAAGTCATGCAATCTTGTGTACACCAAGGCTGTCGCACCACGGGCATTTTGTCGGGGGGATTGGGCATTAAACGCCGTGCCAAAACCTTGTACGACGCCTTGTGTAAAGAATACGAGCAAGCAGGGATTAACGATGGGCTGATGGCGATGGACTGGGTGAACGTATATGCACTGGCAGTCAATGAAGAAAACGCCAGCGGTGGCAAAGTCGTAACCGCCCCAACCAATGGCGCAGCAGGTATCATTCCTGCGGTCATGCACTATGCTCGGGATTTTTTGGTGGATTTTGATGATGATAAAGTGGTGCAATTTTTGCTAACCGCCACCGCCATTGGTGCCATCATCAAACAAAACGCTTCCATCTCAGGGGCGGAAGTCGGCTGTCAAGGCGAAGTGGGGTCAGCGTGTGCCATGGCAGCGGCAGGACTGGCTGAAGTTTTGGGGGCGACCCCTGCACAAGTGTTAAATGCCGCTGAAATTGGGCTTGAGCATAATTTGGGTTTGACTTGTGATCCCATTGCAGGACTGGTGCAAGTGCCGTGCATTGAGCGTAACGCCATGGCAGCGGTCAAAGCCATTAATGCCGCCCGCCTTGCTTTAAGGGGTGATGGCGAGCATCATGTGTCGCTGGACAAAGCCATTTTGACCATGAAACAAACGGGGCTAGACATGATGGATAAATACAAAGAAACCGCCCAAGGGGGACTTGCCATTTATGCCAATTTAAATAAAGACAAAATCAGCGTGGTCAATGTGGGCGGTACGGTGGGCTTTAGTCAGTGCTAAGATACATCGTCTGACTTTATCAAACTTTTGATGGGCTCAAAGCTGCGCCGATGTTCAGGCAACGCCCCAAGTTCATAGATGGCTTGGCGGTGTTTGGCGCTGGCGTAGCCTTTGTTGCTTGCCAAGCCATAATCACGATAGCGTTTGTCGTAGTCCAGCATTTGGCGGTCTCTATGTACTTTGGCAAGTACACTGGCGCAAGCAATGCTGCGGTGCGTGGTATCACCTTTGACGATGGCGGTCAAACAAGGTTGATAGTGGGCAAATTCTTGGGATAAGGTGGGTAGGGCATTGCCGTCTATATAGATTTTGGTGTTTTGGACATCGGGACTATAATGGCGTAACAAGTGCTCAATCGCCAGTCGCATACCCAGTAATGTTGCTTGATAGATGTTGATGTCGTCAATGGTGGTGTGTGGTACATCAACGATGGCATAAGCACAAGACAGCTCTTTGATGGTACTGTAGAGCGTTTCACGTTTTTTGGCGCTTAGCTGTTTGCTGTCTTTTAGGGCTTGTAAGGGCGTACAGTCTGGGCTGTCAAGACTGTCTGTAACGCCACTGGGAAGTACGACCCCTGCCACACTCAAATGAGCAAATAAAGACCCCCGACCCACTTCATCAATACCAAGGATAAAGGGAGTTGGGGCGCTGTCTGTGCATTGGCTGATGATGGCGCAGTTTGGGGCGTATGTTTGCTTTGTGTGTGCTTTCATGACTGTTTGGGTTTTTGGCTACTGTGATACAAATGAGTGAAGAGTAAGTATATCATCGTTTGCTGACAAAACCGATGGCAATGCGGTTTATCTTTTTGTGTGTGATTTTTTTGTGATTTTTTTTTGTATGAATTTTGGTGATTCAACTTAAAAGAAAAAGGCTGTTTTGTCAATTTTTACCCATTATCAAGCGCCTATGCTACAATAACCAAAAATAAACCGAGTAAGTCATGAGTACCCAATCCCTCGATCTTGATGTCAATCATAAGCCCACCTTGCGTTTTGCCAATGGCAGTCTGGCGCACCTAACCCAAATCCAAGATTATCAGCACGATTTTAAACAGTTTATCCCCAAAACACTGACGTTAAGCGTACGACACCATGACGACATACCCCATGAACTGATTGCCGCCTATGGCACGACATTAGCACGGCTGTTTGTGTCTCGGGGTGTGGCAGGCGTGGACGAGCTGGACATGAGCGTTCAGCATTTGTTGGCTGCGCAGGATCTTTTGGGCATTGAGCAAGCGGCTTTGATCATTGATAAAGCCATTGATGACCGTCAGCGCATTTTGATTGTGGGGGATTTTGATTGTGATGGGGCGACATCTACCACCTTGATGGTTCGGGTGCTTCGGCAGATGGGCGCAGATGTACAATTTTTGGTGCCCGATCGGTTTAAATTTGGTTATGGATTAACCCCCGAGATCGTGGAATACGGCGTTGCCAAATTCAATCCCAAGCTTATCATTACCGTAGATAACGGCATATCAAGCCATGACGGCGTGGCAAAAGCCAAAGCTTTGGGCGTTGATGTGGTGATAACCGACCATCACCTAACCACCAAACCCAGTCCAGACGCTGCCGCCGTTGTCAATCCCAATCAAATGGGCTGTACCTTTAAGAGTAAAGCTTTGGTGGGCGTGGGCGTGGCGTTTTATGTCATGGGGCGACTGGCAAAACTTCGCAGACAAGCAGGCAAACCCACCGCCAATGTTACCGATCATTTGGATTTGGTGGCTTTGGGGACGGTTGCCGATGTGGGGCATTTGGATCGCAACAACCGCATTTTGGTAACGCACGGTTTACAAAGAATCATCGCAGGGCAGTGCTGTTTTGGTATTTTGGCAATTTTAAAACAAGCAGGGCGAGATCATCGTTATATCAGTGCCGATGATTTTGGGTTTGCCATTGCCCCACGCATTAATGCCGCAGGTCGTATGGACAATATGCGTACGGGCGTGGAGTGTTTGCTTGCTGATGATGAAGAAACGGCATATCGCTTGGCACATGAATTAAACTGCCTAAACCAAACCCGTCGCACCATAGAAAACCAAATGAAAGACGAAGCTGCCGCCATCATTGAAGAGCTGCATTTGGGCGACAGTCAGCCACCCAAAGCCTTAAGTTTGTACCAAGATAACTGGCATCAAGGCGTGATCGGCATTGTGGCAGGGCGTGTTAAAGAGCGGCTACATCGTCCTTGCGTGGTATTTGCTCCAGCCGACAGCAACAAATTGGGCGATGACGACTTAATCAAAGGTTCAGCAAGATCCATCGTGGGCGTGCACATTCGTGATGTCATTGAGCGGGTTGCCATCAATCATACAGGGCTGGTGCTGCATTTTGGTGGTCATGCCATGGCGGCAGGATTGACCTTGTACAAAAAAGATTTTGCCAAATTTAGCCAAGCATTTGCTGAAGTCATGCAAGAATTTGGCGAAGATGTGTTTCAAGAAAAGCGTTTTAGTGATGGTAATTTGTTGCCTGAAGATTTTAGTTTGCGCTTTGTCCATGCCCTAAAAACGGTAAGCATTTGGGGGAATGGATTTGCCATGCCGACGTTTGATGGGGTGTTTGAACTGCTGAATTTTCGCATTTTAAAGGAAAAACATCTTAAGCTGGTGTTACGACACGAAGGCGTGCAATACCCCATTGAAGCCATTTGGTTTAATTATGACACTGGCAGTTGGGATTATCGGGCAAGCAAAGTTCATCTGCTGTTCACCCTAGAAATCAACGAATGGCAAGGCAAAGAGCAACTGCAACTGATGGTCAAAGATTTGGCGGTGTGTGCCATAGATTGATGTGAATATCAAGATAAAGTTAAGAACGTGGTTTGATTTGTAGTGATGGTAAATGCCAATCAAAACGAATGGCGAGTATGCGTATGCTAAAAATACTGACCAGTGTCAATGTTTCGCTAAAATGGGTAGGCACGCCCCAGTGGGTCAAAATCAGATATAAGCACGAACCGATAATGCTGGCGCTGATATAAATTTCTTTTTGTAATACCAAAGGAATTTCATTACAAATCATGTCTCGCATGATACCGCCTGCAATGCTGGTCAATACCCCCATCATGACAGCAATCACAGGCGGCATACCAAAACTTAGGGCGACTTTTAGCCCGATAAGACTAAATGCTGACAAACCAATGGCGTCAAAAAATTTAAGTGTCCAATCCACTTTTTGATAAAAGGCAAAAAATATCTGACAAACGATAGAAACGCCCGTGATAAAAAACACATAATTAAGATCGACCGTCCAAAATAAAGGATAGCGATCCAGCATGACATCACGAATGGTACCGCCACCAATTGCTCCTACCATAGACACCAAAATACACCCAAACAAATCAAATTTTTTGTGTAGCGCCAAGGTAGTACCTGCGATGGCACACGCCCCCACGCCCACCATATCAAGTACATAAATCATGGTGTCGGGACTGATTTGGCTTATCATCATTTCCCCCTTGCGTCCGCCCAAATGATTTTATGTAGCTGTAGCCCAAATCGCACAGGCAAAGCGTCCGCCAAAATCCATTCGGCAAGCTTGGTCGCCACGCTTGGCACATCAGGGCTTTTGCCATCTTGGTGAACGTCAAACATGGCAGAAAGCCAAACCACGCCGCATTTGTGATGTAAGTCGTGCTGATAAATCACCGATTTTGCCCAGTCATAATCGGCTTTGTCGGCGATGACGATTTTGATTTGATCGTGATGGGTCAAATACGCCAAATTTTCCCATAAATTTTTGTCTGCTTCATCAGATGACGGGGTTTTTAAGTCCATGACTTTGGAGACGGCAAGCGGCACATCTTTGACGGACAAAGCCCCCGACGTTTCCAAAGAAACTTCATAACCGTGATCAAGCAGCAGCGTCATCAAAGCGATGGCGTTGGGCTGAGCAAGGGGTTCGCCTCCCGTCAAACAAATACGTTTACAAGGAAAACTTTGTACCTTTTGTAAAATGTCTTCTAGGCTAAAACGTTCTCCGCCTGTGAATGAATAAGTGGTGTCGCAATAACTGCAGCGCAAAGGACACCCTGTCAGACGAATAAAAATGGTCGGCAAACCCATGCTTAGGGCTTCACCTTGTAAAGAATAAAAAATTTCTGTAACACGCAGTCCTGCACTGGGATCGGTGGTGGGGATAATTTGGTTGCGTAAGGGCAAAGTGTCAGACATAATAATGATGAGCAAAATTGACCATTATAACAAATTCCCCAAACATAAAAAACCACACCGAACTGTGTGGTTTTGGTTTTAGGTGGCTGACCATCTTACCAACGAATGGGCGTGATGTGCGGATCAGAAACTTTTAGGTTTTCGTAAGTGCCTTTGACAAAAATGTCAGGATTGACGGTGTTGATGTTGGTATGTCCACAAAACGCCATGGTGATGTCGCATTCTTTGTAGATGATTTCTAGGGCACGACGGACACCATCTTCGCCATAAGCGCCCAAGCCGTATAAGAAAGAACGCCCAATCATTGTGCCTTTTGCGCCCAAAGCGATGGCTTTTAGGACATCTTGACCTGAACGAATGCCACTGTCTAGCCAGATTTCACAGGCTGAATTTTCGGCTTGTACCGCTTGCACGCAGTCGGACAAAGCAGCAATAGAGCTGGGTGCGCCATCTAATTGGCGACCGCCGTGGTTGGAGATGACCATTGCATCTGCTCCGCTTTTGGCGGCTAAGATGGCGTCTTCAGGTTCCATGATGCCTTTGATGATGAGCTTGCCACCCCACAACTCTTTGATACGAGCCACATCGTCCCAGTTTAGGCTTGGGTCAAATTGCTCTGCCGTCCACGATGACAAACTTGACAAATCGCCCACCCCTTCGGCATGACCGACAATGTTGCGGAAAGTATGGCGTTTGGTGCCAAGCATATTAAAGCACCATTGTGGCTTG